>NZ_FVZN01000013.1:300000-420155 GCF_900168685.1 Solibacillus isronensis
GCTTCTTTGAATGATTTAGCACCTACTGGCATTACCATGAATTCTTGGATGTCTACGTTGTTGTCAGCGTGTGCACCACCGTTTAAGATGTTCATCATTGGTACTGGTAATTGCTTCGAGTTGAAGCCACCTAAGTATTGGTATAAAGGAATGTCCAGGTAGTCAGCTGCTGCGTGCGCTACTGCCATTGACACACCTAAAATTGCGTTTGCACCTAATTTACCTTTGTTTTCTGTTCCATCAAGTTCGATTAACGCTTGGTCGATAACAACTTGGTCCAATACAGAATATTGACCTTCAAGTTCTTCAGCGATAATTGTGTTGACGTTTTCTACCGCTTTTTCAACACCTTTACCTAAGTAACGGTTTACGTCCCCATCGCGTAATTCCACTGCTTCATATTCACCAGTTGAAGCACCAGATGGCACGATTGCACGGCCGAATGCGCCTGATTCTGTGAATACTTCTACTTCTACTGTTGGGTTACCGCGAGAATCTAATACTTCACGAGCATATACTTGAGTAATGAATGGCATAATAAAAAACTCCTCTATTGATAAATTTAGTAGGTGCTTGCACAAGGACAAGCTATATAATTAACCGCGCGATCTATTACTGTTCGCTTGGCATAACTAACGATTTTCCTGTCATCTCTGCAGGTTGGGCAATATTAAGTAATTCAAGCATTGTCGGTGCCAGATCGGCTAAAATGCCATCTTCATAAAGCTTAACACCAGGCTTAGTTACAATAACCGGTACCGGGTTTGTTGTATGTGCTGTCATCGGTTTGTCATCCAATGTCACTACTTCATCCGAGTTTCCATGGTCAGCTGTAATAATCGCATAGCCGCCTTTTGCAGTAATCGCATCAACAACTTTCCCTAGACACTCGTCCACCGTTTCGATCGCTTTAATCGTCGGTTCAAGCATCCCTGAATGTCCGACCATATCCGGGTTCGCAAAGTTTAAAATGATCCCATCGAACTTCTCTGCCGCAATAGCTTCCAGTAAAGAATCCGTCACTTCATACGCGCTCATCTCAGGCTTCAAGTCATAGGTTGCCACTTTTGGAGACGCGATTAAAATACGCTCCTCGCCGGCAAACGTATCTTCACGACCACCGCTCATAAAGAACGTGACATGCGGATACTTTTCTGTTTCCGCAATGCGCAGCTGAGTTTTGCCTGCTTTTGAAATCACTTCACCGACCGTATTAACTAAGTTGTCATTTTCATATGCCACATCCGCTACGACATCATCACTGTAATGTGTAAACGTAACGAATTTCAGATTCGTCGGATGATTTTCAGAGCGTGGCATCGCGTCAAACTTTTCATTCGTCATTAAAGAAGATAACTGAATCGCACGGTCCGGACGGAAGTTGAAGAAAATGACCGCATCGTTCGTACTGATCGTTGCAGCAGGTCTTCCTTCTTCTGTCACGACAAACGGCACAACGAATTCATCAGTCAGTTCACGTTCATACGAAGACTGGACACCTGCTGTTGCAGTTGATGCTGTTTGACCGATTCCGTCAACTAATGCATTGTACGTTAAGCCGACACGTTCCCAACGGCGGTCACGGTCCATTGCATAATAGCGACCATGAATCGAAGCGAACTTCCCGATTCCAATTTCTTTCATTTGTTTTTCTGTTTCAAGAATATATTCAAGTGCTGTCGTTGGACCGACATCGCGTCCATCAAGGAAACCATGAACATATACTTGCTCAAGACCATTTGCTTTCGCCAATTTCAATAAGGCAAACAAATGCTCATAGTGGCTATGAACACCGCCATCTGAAAGCAGTCCCATTAAATGTAGCTTAGAACCATGTGCTTTCGCATGTTCAACAGCCGCAAGAAACGATTCGTTACGGAAGAAATCGCCGTCACGGATCGATTTGTGGATACGTGTTAAGGACTGGTACACAATGCGTCCAGCCCCGATATTTAAGTGTCCAACTTCAGAGTTCCCCATTTGACCTTCTGGTAGACCTACTGCTTCACCACTTGCTATTAAAGTCGCATGTGGATATGCATGCCAGTAACGGTCAAAATTCGGTTTATTTGCTTGTGCTACGGCATTACCCTTCACTTCATCGCGAAAGGCAAAGCCGTCTAGAATAATTAATGCAACGGGTTGTTTAGGCATTTGCTGCCGCCTCCAATAATTTCATGAATGATGCTGGTTGTAGGCTTGCTCCTCCTACTAATGCGCCATCGATATGCTCTTGTGATAATAGCTCTTCAATGTTTTCAGGCTTTACACTGCCGCCGTACTGAATGCGCACTTTTTCAGCTGTATCTTTTCCGTATAATGTTTCAATCGCCAGACGGATTGCGCAGCATACTGTATTTGCATCTTCCGCAGTAGCTGTTTTGCCTGTTCCGATTGCCCAGATTGGCTCATATGCAATGACCATATGCTCTACTTCAATTGGAGCAAAGCCTTTTAGTGCCATTGTAATTTGGCGTGCTACTTTTGCTTCGGTTTGATCCGCTTCACGCTCTTCCAATGTTTCTCCGCAGCAAATAATCGGTACAATACCGTAATTAAGAGCAGCACGGACTTTTTTGTTGATCGCTTCGTCCGTTTCATTGAATAGTTCACGACGCTCTGAATGCCCTAAAATAACATAATCAACATTGATATTCGAAAGCATTTTCGGGCTGATTTCCCCTGTGAACGCGCCTTCGTCTTCAAAGTGCATGTTTTGCGCGCCAATTGCCAGGCTTGAATCTTCTGCCGCTACGACAAGTGTCGGTAAATATAATGCAGGCGAACAGATGACCGCATCAACTTTATCTGGGGAAGGAACCTCTTGTTGGATTTCTTCGATAAAATCAACTGCCTCATCAAAGGACTTATACATTTTCCAGTTTCCTGCTATGATCGGTTTTCTCATTCAAAACCCTCCGTTTTTAAAAGATTCTGTTCAATCATGCCGTTGTTTTCCGCTACGGCGGACGCTTTCCCCGGGCGCGGCTCAAGCCTATAGTCTCGAGCATCGCGCTTTTCCCGGTGGAGTCGTCGCCTTCGCTCCAAACAACTAACATCCTGTAGTCACAGATATTTTAGCCTATTAACGTTTTATTTATCGTTTAACGCAACAATTCCCGGTAATTCTTTACCCTCCATTAACTCTAATGAAGCACCGCCGCCTGTTGAAATATGGTCCATTTTCGAAGCGACTTCGAATTTTTCTACCGCTGCAGCTGAGTCACCGCCGCCGATAATTGTGTAGCCGTCTGTTGTTGCCATTGCATTCGCAACTGTTTTCGTACCATTTGCAAATTTTTCCATTTCGAATACACCCATTGGTCCGTTCCAAATGATTAGTTTTGATTGCTTAATGACTTCTGCATAGTTTTCAGCCGTTTTCGGTCCGATATCAAGTCCCATCCAGTCAGATGGAATGGCATCGATTGCCACAACTTGAGTTTCAGCATCTTTAGAAAACTCGTTTGCTACGACAGCATCAACCGGCATGTGCAGTTGTACGCCTTTTGCTTTCGCTTGTTCGATAAAGCCTTTTGCCAGCTCGATTTTATCTTCTTCCAAGAGTGACTTCCCGATATCGTGACCCATCGCTTTGACGAATGTAAATACTAAACCGCCACCGATAATCAGGTGATCCACTTTATCCAATAGGTTTTCAATAACACCGATTTTATCTTTAACTTTCGCTCCACCAATAATTGCTGTGAACGGACGCTCTGGATTTGATAATGCTTTACCAAGTACGTCCAGCTCTTTTTCCATTAACAAGCCTGATACAGCCGGTACATGTTTTGCGATACCTTCTGTTGAAGCATGTGCACGGTGAGCTGCGCCGAACGCATCATTTACATAAAGGTCCGCTAATTTCGCAAACTCTTTTGCCAATGCTTCGTCGTTTTTCTCTTCGCCTTTATGGAAACGAACATTTTCAAGCAGGATAATTTCGCCGTCTTGCATATTGTTAACCGCTGCTTCTACATCTGAACCAGTTGATTCATCCAATTTTTTAACTGGCTTGTCCATTAATTCCGAAAGACGCTCGCCGACTGCTGTTAAGCGCATGTCCTCATTTACTTCGCCTTTTGGACGGCCAAGATGTGAAGCTAAAATTACTTTTGCTCCAGCGTTTACTAGTTGTTCAATTGTTGGAATAGCTGCACGAATACGCGTTTCGTCGGCAATGCGGCCCTCATCCATTGGCACATTAAAATCGACACGCACAAATACGCGTTTTCCTTTTACATCTACATCGTTCATTGATTTCTTTAAAAACATACTGAAAATCCTCCTTCATAGTCGTTCGTCAATTATTGTGGATCGTATACTCGCTAGTTAAAATAGTAACAAAATTCGATAAGACTGTCTTGGTATCGCCTCTGTTTTGTATATTTTCCTTATATCCGAAAAAAGAGCGGTCCGGGTGAGTCCCTGCCGCTCTTTTACCCTTATTTATTATAAGGTTTACATGTATTAAAGGCTATACTTTTTATGCCCGTTTCCTTTTAATATGACACACTTTTCCTTTAATTCCGAAAAAGTATGTCACATTTAGAGGGATTATTATGCTTTTTCGATACCTTGTTTAGCGATATATAAAGCTAAATCCATTAAACGAGTAGAGTAGCCGATTTCGTTATCATACCAAGAAACTACTTTCGCCATACGACCTTCCATTACCATTGTTGATAAACCATCAATTGTAGAAGAAGCTGGGTTACCATTGTAGTCGATTGATACTAATGGTAATTCGTTGTAAGCAAGAATGCCTTTTAATTCGCCTTCAGATGCTTCTTTTAATGCTGCGTTAATTGAATCTGTAGTTACGTCTTTATCCAATTCAACAACTAAGTCAACACATGAAACGTTTGGTGTTGGAACACGCATTGAGAAACCGTCTAGTTTGCCTTTTAATTGTGGTAATACTTTAGATACTGCGATTGCTGCACCTGTAGTTGTCGGGATCATTGATACCGCGCCTGCACGTGCACGACGTGGGTCAGAGTGCGGGAAGTCAAGGATACGTTGGTCATTTGTATATGAGTGAATTGTTGTCATCATACCGCGTTTGATACCGAATTTTTCGTCTAACACTTTTGCAAGTGGTGCTAAACAGTTTGTTGTACAAGAAGCATTTGAAATAACATCTTGTGCTGGGTCATAATCTTCGTGGTTAACACCCATTACATATGTTGGCATATCGCCTTTTGCTGGTGCAGAAAGGATTGCTTTTTTCGCGCCTGCTTCGATATGTTTTGATACTTCTTCCATTGAACGCCATCTACCAGTACATTCTAAAACTACATCTACACCAAGTTCACCCCATGGTAATTTTGCAGGATCTTTTTCAGAAAGCACTTGAATACGTTTGCCGTTTACGATAAATGCATCTTCTTCTGCTTGAACGTCTGCATCATACACTCCATGTACTGAGTCGTATTTTAATAAATGTGCAAGCTGTCCAGCGTCAGTTAAATCATTTACTGCAACTACTTCAAATTCCTCGTGCTTCATTGCTTCACGGAATACTAAACGTCCGATTCGTCCAAATCCATTGATTGCTAATTGTAATGCCATGTGTAATTCCTCCAATAACTTTATTATTAAAATAGTATGTGTAAAATCATACTTTTAAAAACATGTTTAATTTTCAAGAATTGTACTTGCGGTTTGCTCATCTGTAATCAAAATCGTTTGCGATGCGGCATTTTTAAAATACGCCTGAATCGCAGCCGCCTTATTTCTGCCTGCCGCAATGGCAAGAACATGCTTCGCTTTGTTTACTTGATCACGCTGGATTCCAATTGTCCTAAGATGATGAACCGTGTCACCATTTGCATTGAAATAGTAGCCAAATGCTTCGGCAACCGCGCCTTTTTCTTCAAGTATTTGCTGCTCCTGCTGTGAACTTTTACGACGAAGCGCCATTTCCTGTGCTGCCCCGATTCCGTGAATAACGATATCCACCTGTTCATAAAGTGTAATCATTTCCCGAATAATCGGTTCATCCTTCATCGCTTCATACGCCTGCTCACTTAAATGCTCGGGCAAAAACAATGTGCGGTATGTTGCCCCGCATCTTTTTGAAAACTTCGAAACAATTGTATTCGCCTGGAATGTCATCTCATCACCCATACCACCGCGTGCCGCAATAAAATTCGCGTCGCTCAGCACCGGGACATCCGATAAATATTCCTTCATCGATGCAACACTGCTGCCGCCTGTTACCGCAATTTTGACTTTCGCAGTTGCGATTTGCTGTAATACTTGTGCCGCAACTTTACCGAGCTGCTGCTTTACCGTTTCATCCTGTTCGGCATCACCTGGCACAATGATGACACGTGCGATGCCAAAGATGTTTGTAAGCTGCTGTTCCATCGCTACAATACCGGAAAGCTCACGATACAGTTCGTAAAGCTGTTCTATTACTTCATACCCTTTTGGCGTGCAAATCATGCCTTTTTTTTGAATCAAGATCAATTGCTGTTCGCTCAGGACCGTTGTTTCATTCCGGATATCACGCTCTGTCATCTGTAGCTGCTCTCCTAAAGCACGTCTACCAATCGGGCTAAATGTCGCAATTGCTTGTAAAACTCTAAATCTTTTTTGAAAAAGAGCATCAATTTCAGGCATTAGTTTACGCTCAGCTGCAAAAAATGAAATATCCGTCAAAAAACCACCTACCCGATTTATCCTGTTGGACAATATATGTCCCACATAAATAATTTATGTCCCACATGGGGTAAAAAAAATAATTTCTGTCTTTATTATAGATCGCCTTGAAGTGATTTGCAACTTATATGACCGAATTTATAACAAAAAATAGCGAACAGGCACCGATGACTAGTCCACCAGCGCCTCGTACAATGTCGCATAATCAAGCTGCCCGCATTGCACAACGTCGCCGTTATACTCAACAACCGGGATTATCAGCATATACTTTTCATGCGCTTCATCGTCTTCTTCTATATTATAGTGCTCAATCGTAAAGTCGATATCCTCCTGCACAATTTTTAACGTATGAAGTCCTTCGACGCAAAGTCCGCAGTCCGGTTTCGAATAAAATTTAATGATCATTGGCAGTTCCCCCCTTTTTTTATTATTATAGCGAAGTTTGGGTGGGGGTGGTGGGGATTTATTAGAAGATTTTTTGGTTTATTAGAAGGTTCGGGTGGGTTATTAGAAGTTCTCGACCACTTATTAGAACAACGCACCAACTTATTAGAAAACCGCTACACCACCTCATTAAAACTTCGCAACCGCATTTAAAAAATGCGTAACTCATTCCATCAGCTGGGGATTTATTAGAACTTTTTACGCTATATTAGAACTTTCGGCCGACATATTAGAAGTTCTCCATCACTTATTAGCACATCCGGGCTACTTATTTGAACATCGGCCACTTATATTAGAAGATCGGCTTTATATTAGAACTTTTCCGGGTTTATTAGAACATCGCGGATACTTATTAGAAAATGCCCACATCATTTTCATCTACCGCTTTTATTAGAACTATTCCCGCCTATATTAGAACAACCGGCTAACTTATTAGAAGTTCTCGACCGTTTATTAAAACAACGCATCAACTTATTAGAAAACCTGGCAAAAACTTCGCGAACCCATATTAAAAAATACGTTCTGCCGCTTTTATTAGAACTTTCCCCGATATATTAGAACATCCGACTGACATATTAGAAGTTCTCGACCCCTTATTAGCAGATCCCCACCACTTATTTGAACATCGGCCACTTATATTAGAAGATCCGCGTTTTATTAGAACTTTCTCCAGTTTATTAGAACATCTCACCAACTTATTAGAAAACCACGGTACAAAAGAAGCACCCCACCACAAAAAGTGAGATGCCGTCCTTAAACCTCAACCTAAAACTTCCTGCCCGCGCCTCCGCCGAATGAGCCGCCGCCTCCGAAGCCGCCAAAGCCGCCCGATGAACCGCCACCACCGCCGAAGCCGCCGCCTCCGAAACCACCGAAACCGCCAGTGCGGTATACTCGGCGTGCTGTGCGTCGGCGTCCACCTGGGCCACCGCCACCACCGAACTTCGTAATGATGTAGTAAATAATAATGATCAATATAATGAAGCCGATTGAAATCCCGTCATCATCATTTGACGCAACAGGCTGTACTAGATCCGCGCCGCCTGCTTCACCACCCATTTCTTCATATAAAACGGAAAAGATACTGGCGAATGCATTTGTATAATCATCATTCTTTAAATATGGCAACATATACGTATCGATCATGCTGCCAATTTTCCCGTCCGGATAATCTCCTTCAAGACCGCCGCCGACCGTAATCCATACATCATTTTGCCCTGGCCCTTGCTCGGTTGTCGCAAAGATAAGCATACCGTTATCGAGCGCTTCATCACCGATACCCCAGCTGCGCAGCGTCTCTGTACCGAATTCAAACGCATCCATTCCATCGATCGTATCAACAGTCATCATGACAATGACATTTCCCGTTGAACCTTCGAGCGCTTTTGCCGACTGGATCAAGTTTTGTTCCACATCATCGGACAGAACGTTTGCATAATCGTACACGTAAGAATTGTAGGCCGGTTTTTCTGGTATGGCTGCCATCGCTTGGAGTGGTACGAGTATTAACCATAAAAGAAGCGATACCATTAATCTCACATACAGTCCCCCCTTTTTCGAAGCTTCGGTCATTGCCGACTCCTTCATTACTCCCATCATTAATCACCAAAATCGACAGCCGGTGCTTCTTCCACACCTTCTTTAATTTCGAAGTAGTCTTTTTGTTCAAAGCTGAACATGCCCGCGATTAAGTTTCCTGGGAAGCGGCGAACATCATTATTAAACTGCTGAACCGTGTCATTGTAATCTTTACGCGCTACTGTTAAGCGATTTTCTGTCCCTGCCAGTTCATCCATTAAACGTGTAAATTGTACATCCGCTTTTAAATTCGGATAGTTTTCAACTACAACGAGTAAACGGGCTAATGCAGAAGACAGCTCATTATTTGCGTCCGCCGTTTCTTCTACTGTATTGGCATTCCCGTATTGTGTACGGGCATCTGCAATCTGTGTGAAAATTTCTTCCTCGTGTTCGGCATAACCTTTGACCGTATTTACTAAGTTCGGCACTAAATCAAATCGACGCTGCAGCTGGTTTTCAACTTGTGCCCATGCGGCATCCACCGTTTCTTCACCTGTAACAAGTTTGTTGTATTTTGGCACGACAAGCATAGCCGCAATGACAATCAATGCAACAATTGCAATAAGGGCGACTAATACGGCACTTCCTTGTTCATTTTTTTTAAACATTTGCCCCATCCTCTCTTTTTTTAAAAATGCGTATAAAAATACTGTTCGTTTCCACAATAAGAGCGTACGAAATATCTTACTATGGAGGTTACTAATTCATGTTTACCCAATCATCCCAATCTCAAGACAATCAAATGCCTTTTTCAACAAATCATGGTGCCCATGAAATACTGGATGTACATGAAGTACTAAGCGCGATGATCGGCGGATTAAACCAATTCGTCCTGCTTCGCGATCAAATTCAAGATAGCGAGCTTTTATCTATTTTGGATCGTCAGTACGCTTTTATGCTTGATGAGTACAATATTACGATGGAAGCCTTTAAAACAGGTCATGATCCAAAACACCCTACACGCAGCTACAGTATGAACATGGGGAACGATACAATTTATGGCATCAAACCTGGTGAGCCGAAAAAACCGATCACTTCAGCAAGTGAAATTAATGATGCGATTATTTCAGGCTTCTTGCTAAGCGTTCATAAAATGGGAGCTTCAGGGAAAACAGTAGCTGCTTTAGAAAGCACAAACCCTGTTGTTCGTCGTGTACTGCAAGATTCAGTACCAAACTGCATCGAAATGGCCTACGAACTTTCACTGTATCAAAACAAAAAAGGCTATTACCAAGTACCACAACTATCACCACAGGATATGAGCACAATGCTCAATATGTACGGTCAAGCAGAACAAGCAAAAAATATGCCTAACTAGTATGCCCAATAAACTATACGAATGAATCATTGTATAGTTTCAATTTTCAAATAATTAATCCAATATTTACAATAAATATTTCAGGCAGAAGTACAAACAATAGGAACGGTGCTCGTTACACCCACTACGATGAAGGAGGCGCTTTTATGAAAAATATTCGTGAAGGTTTAATTCCGACTGTACTTGGATCAGCTGTCACTGCAACGGGGTATGCAATGAAACAAAAAATCGGTACGAACAAGATGATTGCCAATACCATTTTCGGTTTCGGCCTTGCCCATATTGTATTAGGGGCAATTGACCTTGTAGAACATCGTAAGTAATAAAAGCAGGATTATCTGCTTTTATGAAAAGCTGGCTCAAAGAATCATTACGATTCTTTACAGCCAGCTTTTTTCCTTTCTATTTCGAGACTGAAAACAGCTTAACCCCAACTTAGAAAGGGATTAAGCTGTTTATATTTATAAGAATTATTAATTAAATAAGAGTAAAACAATACCCACAAAAATAATCATATTTGCTGGAATTAACGAACAATTAAAAAAGCACAAACGCTATTCCAGTGTTTGTGCTAAATGTTATTAAATCATATCATATTAATATGCCTTTTATTTATCCGCACTAAGGCGGGATTTCCATCGAAAAATTCAAAAGAACTCTCTGTATAAACCCCAGTATATTTTCTACGATTGCTCCTTTTTAAGGTGATATATCGTAAAGCAGAAATCGCTTCTCGCTGGCTCACCCCCCTGCCCCTTAAGTTAAAGGCCAAATTCCTTCAGCCCGATTTAATCCATATTATATCCACATTCCTCGCAAAACTTTTTCGGTTCATCGTAGACTTCATTACAGTTGGCGCAATTGTATATATAGGACGCCGTAATATCGTCAATCGTTTGCTTTGCTTTCATGTCGGGCGTAATTTCCTCCTCTTCGACACCCGCTAATTTACTCAGCTCATTCAATTCTTCAATATCTTTTTCCAGCTGCGCAATCGTGTTTTCTTTCGCCTCAATTTGCGCGAGCTGATAATTCACCATGCTGACTGAAAACAGGCTGTTGCGGTTCAAATTGACGATTTCCCCGATTTGCTGTTTCAGCACTCTGATTTCTTCTTCAATTCCGTTGATTTGTTTTCGCAGTTTGGACCGGTCGACCGCAAAAGACGTTTTACTGCTAAGCGTCGTCACCTTCTTGTTGACTTTCTTCCTCCATTTCTGAAATGTGCCTTTCCCTTCACCCATAAGAAACCCTCCACTTCGATCAGAAATTTTTCTGGATTCAACTGGTGCATCCACTTGTTCTGATTCAAAATATGTGTTTCCATGTCGAAATATGCCTTTATTATAAATTTTCTCACGAAATAAAAAAGGCGCATCCCGTAAGGAAATGCGCCCGCCACTCAAAATTTTCAACTGCTTAATTGTTCCAACAGTTTACTGGAGAAATATTTTCTTGTGTCTGCCATTTTAATATGCAGTAAACGCTCCTCATGAGTTGCTGGATTGATAAACGTAACGAAAGCTCCTTCCAGATTCTCATCGATCGTTTTAATAATATAGTTTTCAGCAAGCAGTTCATCAATTTGCTGAATTTCTTTTTCTACAAACTGAAATTCTGACATGATCGCACCTCGTTTACATTTAATCTGTGGAAGCTGTTTGCTCTACACCAATCGGTTCTGGAACAGCGTCAATTTCCCAGCTGCGTCCCGCTGTAATGCCTAAATACTCATCATCGCTCGGATTCACGATTTCAGCTTGCGGATACTTCTTGAACCACCAGTATTTCGCCAGCACATAATAGATGGCTGCCCCTACAAAGAAGCCGATAAGTGAAGAGAATGATGGCCAAATATTCGCGATCAGACCGCCAATTACCCAAGCGATAATCCCCGCTACATTGACACCTTTCAAATAGCGATATTGCCCTTCCGCCTCATAAAGGTCCTTTACATTTACTCGTCGCTTACGGAGCAAGTAATAGTCAGCGAATAAAATACCAACAATTGAAGAAAGGATACCGCCAACAACGAGCAGTACGCTATTTAAAATATCGAACAAGCTCCAAGGCTGAACAATTGTTCCGACAATACCGGCAATAACTACACCAACCCAGAACGGTACTTTCGGTCCGCCGATATTCGAGAAAATCGTCGCAGCCGGAATAACGTTCGCAGAAGTATTTGTCGACCATTGCGCCAGTACGATCATCGATAACAGCATTACTAGGACAATACCGCCTGCCGCTTGCTGAAGTGCGTTGATCGGGTCACCTGAACCAGTCGACATATAACAAACCGCACCAATGACGATCATCAGTGTATTGAAAATTGGCTGAACTACTAGTGAACCTAGTAATTGTGTTCTATTTCGTTTAAACCAGTTACGCTCATTTTTCGGTGCTTTGAAGTGACGAGAAAGCGTCGGCATATCCGCAGCCAATGTCGCCCAGAAACCCATGATTGCAGTAGCAACTACCATGAATGCCGTAAACTGTTCAAAACCTGTTTGCGGTGCTTCCACCCATGACCATACCGCTTTGCCTTGCTCTTTCGCTTCAGCAGATAATTGCAAATACATCCAAATCGAAATAAAGATAATGACCGGTGCAGCGAAATCAGCGAAACGTTCAATTGATTTAATCCCTAGCGATACGTTGAACAACTGCAACGTCGCGAATACTAGGAAACAGATAAACCAGTTGTCAAAGCCGACAAGAATGTTCAGAATACCATTGATCGCCAATGCCCCGAAATACGTGTTGATCCCGAACCAGCACGATGCTGTAAATGCACGGGCAAATGACGGGAAGTGCGTGCCGATTGTTCCGAATGGAGCACGCATGTAAACAGGAAACGATAATCCGTGTTCAACACCGATATCCCCGATGACGACCATGAAGATCCCGATTAGAATCGAGCCGACTAGTGTCGCCAGAATGAGCATCGGCATACTAAGATTGACAATTCCTCCTGCACCGATCGCGAATGCCGCGAGTACAATGGCCATCCCAACCCAGATGACGCCAAAGCCCATCATACTAATACTGCGGTTTTCGTGTGTCACAGGAAGTAAATCTGGTGATTTTAAATAGTTACTATTTGTGTCTTTTCTGTCTGACATCGCTACACCTCTCTTTATTCAATTTTTTGGTCTAAAGAGGACGCAGGTCAGTCACCCGTTGTCGCTTGATGCGACGCTGTTAGACTGACATTCATCCTTAAAAAATTTGTGCCAACTACCTCGCAACACTTGAACTGCTCGGAGCAAATCCTGCAATTAGTTTCTGTCTTTCATTCCACGTCATCGGCGGCTGTGTCGGAACAAGTTCCTTCATCGTAATCGCACCTTCTGCCGGACAGACAATCGAACATAAATTACAGCCTACGCAGTCTTCCTCACGCACTTTCAACATTGGACGGCCATCTTCTGTATACAGATCGATACATTGATGGGACGTATCTTCACAGGCAATATGGCATTTATTACAGTTGATGCAAACATCATTATTGATCTCTGCAACAACTTTATAATTTAAGTCTAAATCTCCCCAATCCGAATATTTCGGTACTGTTTTGCCGACTAAATCCATAACCGATTTCAAGCCTTTATCGTCTAAATAATTGCTTAAACCATCGATCATATCTTCAACAATGCTGAAGCCATGGTGCATTGCCGCCGTACAAACTTGCACACTAGTCGACCCCATTAAGATGAACTCAGCAGCGTCCTGCCAGTTCGAAATACCGCCAATCCCGGAAATCGGTAAATTGATATACGGACTTCTTGCACACTCGCCCACCATGTTCAGTGCAATTGGCTTTACGGCCGGTCCGCAATAACCTCCGTGTGCCCCTTTATTGCCAACATGCGGAATTGTGTTCCAAGAGTTCAGATCAACACCGGCCAAACTATTGATCGTGTTGATCATACTAATTGCGTCAGCACCGCCGCGCACCGCTGCTTCCGCCGTTACAGTAATATCCGTAATATTCGGTGTCAGCTTGACGATGACCGGAACTTCAGCAAATTCTTTCGCCCAATATGTCTGCTTTTCCACCAGGTCAGGCACTTGACCCGAAGCGGCTCCCATGCCACGTTCCGCCATACCATGTGGGCAGCCGAAGTTTAATTCGAAGCCATCTACCCCAACATCCTGGACTCTTTTCACGATTTCATGCCATTTCTCGGCTTTCGGCTCGACCATTAACGAAGCGATGATTGTATGGTCCGGGAATCGTTTTTTCGTTTCATAAATTTCCTTTAAGTTCACTTCGAGCGGTCGGTCTGTGATGAGCTCAATATTGTTGAAGCCCGCCACCTTTTGACCATTAAAACTAACAGCAGCAAAGCGAGAGGAAACGTTTAAAATAGGGTCGCCCAACGTTTTCCATACAGCGCCGCCCCAGCCCGCTTCAAATGCACGCTGTACTTGATAGCCGGAGTTTGTCGGTGGTGCCGATGCCAACCAAAAAGGATTAGGTGACTTAATACCAGCAAAATCTATTCGTAAATCTGCCATTTCAATTCCCCCTATGCAATTTCTGAATTTGCGTTTAGTTCATAATGAATCGCGTAAGCCGAATCTTTGCCTTGCTGCGCCGCCGATACAACTGTCGCCTCACCGTACCCGTTGCCGTAAATCGCATCACCGCAAGCGTAAATTTTCGGATTGGATGTCTTTAAGCTACCGTGATCAACATCAATCACACCGCGTGTATTTGCCAATCCTAAATGTTCAATCAGCTCATACTGCTTCGTTTGGCCGATCGCCCGAATCACCGCATCCGCCTCAATCACAAATTCAGAACCAGGAATTTCCGTTAACGTCCCTTTTCCACCTTCGATATCCGTCAGTTTCATTTTGATGCATTCCATTCCGATCACTTTACCGTTTTCGTCGCCAATAATGCGCTTCGGTAATGTCAGCCATCTGAATTCAACACCGTCCTGCTTCGCAAAATCGAATTCAAAATCATATGCCGTCATTTCGTTTGATGTACGACGGTAAACGATTTGCACCTGCTCAGCACCCAATCTTACAGAACATGTCGCTGCATCAATCGCTGTATTACCAGCACCGATAACTAGCACTTTTTTGCCCAGCACCCGATCAGTAAATGAAGATTTTGATTCCTTTACGAAATCAATCGCATCATATACACCGTCTAGGTTTTCGCCTTCAATGCCAAGCATCGGTACTTTCCCCATACCAACCGCTACAATGATGCGGTCATAGTTTTCAAGCAGTTCATCAACTAATACATCTTCGCCGATCTTCGTGCCCGTTCTAATTTCAACACCCAGGTTTTGTACTTGCTGCACCTCCCACTCAACAACATCTTGCGGCAGACGGAATGAAACGATGCCGTAGTAATTCAGACCACCCGCTTTTTCATCCGCTTCGAAAATCGTCACACCGTACCCTAGCAATGCCAGTTCACGTGCAGCAGATAACCCTGCCGGTCCGCTTCCGATAATCGCGACTTTCTTGCCGTTTGTCGGTTGTGGTGTAAACAGATTGACATTCGACTCACGCAGCCAGTCCGTTGCATAGCGCTGAAGATGACCAATTTGAATCGGTTTTTCTTCACTGTTCAACACACAAGCCCCCTCACAAAGCTCGATTGTTGGACAAACGCGCGCACAGCTTGCACCTACCGGATTTGATTCCATAATGACACGAGCAGAACCTTTCATATTATTCGAAGCAATTTTCTTTATAAAGCTCGGAATATTAATGCTCGTTGGACATGCCTTTACGCAAGGCGGATCATAGCAATACAAACAACGATTCGCTTCCACAGTTGCCGCGTATGTTGTTAAGCCATCAAATATCTCTTCAAAGTTCTTCGCTAAACTATTGCTCATTTCATAACAACCCTCTCCAGTTTGATTTGTTATTACTTTTAGCTGTTGATATCTTCATTCAGGCTCTACAGATGGTCACCAACTGCCGATGAAGATAAGCCCCGGTGGATGTCACAGATTTTTTAATGGAATTAATGTCAGCCTAAAAACTCGCATCGAGCGACAAAGGCTGACTGACCCATGAATCTGGACGCAATTACATAAAAGCGTAATCGCCCTTGTTATGAAGTTACTTTAGTGGAACCTTTTACTTCACGACGGATATACTTGCCGCTTCCAAGTTGTCCGACGAATTTTTTATCTTGAATGACATATTCACCGCGCACTAGCACACTTGTCGGCTCACCCGTTACTTCCAACCCTTCAAATGCGTTGTAGTCCACATTCATATGATGTGTTTCCGCAGAGATCGTACGTTTTACTGTCGGATCAAATAATACGATATCCGCATCCGAACCTACCGCGATCGTTCCTTTTTTAGGGAATAGCCCAAAAATCTTCGCAGACTGCGTTGAAATCATATCGACAAACTCGTTTTCCGTAATGCGGCCTTTCGCAACACCTTCTGAATACAGTACTGAGAAACGGTCTTCGATAAACGGTCCACCATTCGGGATTTTTGAGAAGTCGTTCTTCCCTAAAGTTTTCTTGCCGTTGAAGCTGAATGAACATTGGTCTGAACCAATCGTTTGCAGCTGCTTCGCCTTCAATGCATTCCACAATACTTCCTGATGCTCTACAGGACGTAACGGCGGAGACCATACATATTTCGCACCTTCAAAGTTCGGCTTTTCCAATGCTGTCTGGTCAAGCACTAAATACGGCGGACAAGTCTCACCTAACACATTGTAGCCTTTATTACGTGCCGAAATGATTTCATCAACCGCTTCTTTACACGTTACATGCACGACATATAATTGCGCTCCAGCTAAGTTTGCCAGCTCAATCGCACGCTTCGTCGCTTCCCCTTCTACTTCAGGCGGACGAGTAAGCGCATGATAAATCGGCTCCGTCTGACCATTCGCTTTCGCTTCTTCTACTAATTCATCGATAACCGATCCGTTTTCACAGTGGACCATAACTGTTGCACCAAGCTTCTTTCCAACTTTAAATGCCTGGAATAGCGTACGGTCCGTCGCCTGGAATTCCTTCGCATAAGCAAGGAACACTTTGATCGAACTGATCCCGCCTCGTTCCAATGCTTCCGGTAATTCCTGCAGACGCTGTTCATTTAAATCACCAATCATTAAATGGAAGCCATAGTCAATTACGGCTTTATCTTTTGCTTTGCCATGCCAAGTATCGATCGCATCCATCAATGTTGGCGAGCCCGCACTAATACAGAAATCGATAATTGTCGTTGTTCCTCCGTATGCCGCAGCAATTGTTCCTGATTGCCAGTCATCATCTGTTACCGTGTTGTTGAACGGCATATCGAGATGGGTATGAGGGTCAATACCACCCGGGAATAAAAGCTTTCCTGTCGCATCAATAATTTCCGCTTCCGCATCATCTATTTTTGCTGCAATTTGAGTAATGATCCCATCCTCAATCAGCACATCCCCTTTAAACGTATCCGCAGCAGTAACAATTGTTCCCCCAGTAATAATCTTTTTCATATGAACCCTCCTAGTTTTCTAGTAATTTCTATTGAAAAAATGAAAAACCAAAGTGCATCTAGTATTTGAGAATATTTACTAGTTTTTAAGCATATAATTTAATATATAGTATTATATGTAACTATTAGTAACATAATATCTAAATAACGGAAAAAATTTTAAAAAATATTTTCCGTCGCTGAATATCTTGCGAATCCTTCATATACATAACTTTACTGAATATTTTGACTAAAATTAATATACAAAAGGTAATTTTTTCCGTAAATATTTTAGACAAAAGGTTAAAAGTTGTAAGGAAATATTCTATATTTATGTAAGTTTTTCTAACATAATGTATTGTTTTTGTCGGGTATCTATTAGGAGTGAGGTTTTCTCGGAAGTTTTCTAATATATTCGGAGGAAGTTCTAATATATTTTTATTTGTTCTAATAAAAGTTGGATTTTCTAATATATCGTCCTATTGTTCTAATATGTATAGGCAATGTTCTAATATCTCCTCACGATCTTCAAATATCCACCCCGTTTCTTCTAATATCTGCCGGCAATGTTCTAATAAAACTATAAACCCGCATCCACCCGAGCCTAAATCTGCATCTACCAACCCCATTACCACCCAATCTTCTAATAAACACGCGAACTATTCTAATGACCGGTCTACTTCTTCTAATATCCATAACAAATGTTCTAATAAAATATAAACCCGCCTCTACCCGAACCTAAATCAGTACCCACGAACTCTCATTACCGCCCTTTCTTCTAATATCCGCCACAAATGTTCTAATAAAACCACACTCCCGCGTTGCCCGCCAGCCATCCCCAATAAAAATCAAAAAAACAGCCTAACCCCACATCCGGAATCAGGCTGTTTCTTCATGTATTTTAGTTATTGCTAGGGAAAGCGAACGTCGATGCTGTCGTTTCTGTTGTGTCTGGCCAGCGTTCCGATACCGTTTTCGTTTTCGTAAAGAATCGGGCCTGATCCGGACCAAACATATGCCCTTCACCAAAGCGCGAACCTTTAAAGCCGGCAAAGTTATGATAGCCGACAGGGATTGGAATCGGCACATTGACGCCGACCATGCCTACATCAATCTCCGTTGTAAACTTGCGCGCTGCCGCACCATCATTCGTGAAGATCGTAACCCCGTTCGCCAAGTCCTGACCGTTAATGAAATCAATGGCCTCCGAAAGCGAGTTTACACGCACAACATTACGAGCCGGACCGAAAACTTCCTCATCGAAAATTTCCATCTCCTTCGTAATATTGTCCAGTAATGTCGGACCGACGAAGAAGCCTTCCGAGTTTTTCACGATATCCAGTTCACGGCCGTCCACTACAACTGTCGCACCTTGACGTTCAGCTAAATCGATTGCTTTCAAAATATTCTCTTTCGATTCTTTTGAAATAACCGGACCAAAATCCGTGCCCTCTTCTTTATAGCTGCCCACTTTTAAGTTGCTGATTTTCTCTTTCAAAATAGCAACAAGTCGGTCAGCCGTCTCTTCACCAACCGGCATAATTGTAGAGATCGCCATGCAACGTTGGGAAGCCGCACCATATGCTGCACCGATAAACGCGTTCGCCACTTGCTCTAAATCCGCATCCGGCATAACGACCATATTGTTTTTACCGCCGCCTAGAGCAGTTACGCGCTTACCGTATTTTGAACCCGTTTCATAAATATATTTCGCAACAGGTGTTGAGCCGACAAATGAAATTGCCTGAACAGTCGGGTTTTCCAGCAGTTCATTTACCGCATCTTTACTGCCGTTTACTACTGTCCAGATCCCGTCCGGCAATCCAGCTTTTTTCCATAGCTCACTGACAAACAGCGAAGTCATCGGCACCTTTTCGGATGCTTTTAAAATAACCGCATTCCCGACAGCGACCGCCATCGATGTTTGCGCTAACGGTACCATGATCGGGAAGTTAAATGGCGAGATCGCCGCAACAACACCTAAAGGATACTTCGCAGAGTAGGCATTAATTTGACCACCTACATTTACCGAATATTCCCCTTTTACAAGATGAGGCGCACCGATTGCCAAGTCAACCGATTCCAGTGCACGTGTCACTTCACCGCGCGCATCCTCCAACGTTTTTCCGCTCTCCGTACAAATAATATCCAACAGCTGATCCATATTTTCTGTCAGTAAAAATCGGAAACGCATCAACACTTCTGCACGCTTCGCAACAGATAAATCGCGCCATGCCGGGAAAGCCGCTTTTGCTGCTGCAATAGCTTCACGTGTTTCTTCAGCTGTCGCAATCGGAACTTCGGCAATTACTTCGCCTGTCGTCGGGTTATAAACTTTCGAATAGTTGCTGCTCTTCCCTTCGACCAATTCCCCATTGATAAAATGTGTTAATTTTTTTACCGAAACTGCTTCTGTCATTATGAAGATCCCCCTTTATTTAATACTGTTCACTGCTTCAATCACTGTATTGGCAATCAGATCTTTTTCCTCCAATGAAATTGAAAGCGGTGGTGACAGCGTTAATATATTATTGAAGTTCGCTACCGTTACACCGTTTTTCCCGATAATGACGCCCTTTTTCTTACAGTAGGCAATCACTGCATTGACGCGCTCAACATCAAGCGGTGTTTTCGTTTCCTTGTTTTCAACAAGCTCAATACCGATCAATAATCCTTTTCCGCGAATATCGCCTACAAAAGGATGATCCTCTAAATTTTCTTTCAATGTGCGCTTAAGCGATTCTCCGAGTACTACGGATTGCTCAAATAAATTTTCGCGCTCCATAATTTCAATGTTTTTCAGTGCCACCGCACATGCGACCGGTGAACCGCCAAATGTATTAATATGACGGAAAAATTCATATTCCCCATTCGCGACAAACTGCTCGTAAATTTCACGGCGGATTGCAGTTGCTGATAATGGCATGTAGGCACTTGTTAACCCTTTAGCCATCGTCACAATATCCGGCTTAATGCCATAGTTTTGGAATCCGAACGCTGTACCTGTACGTCCGAAACCGCAGATTACTTCGTCAACAATTAACAGCGCACCATGTTTCTCGCACACTTCCTTTACGCCTTTCAAGTAATCTTCATTCGGCACAATGACACCGCCACCTGTAATGATCGGCTCCATAATAACCGCGGCAATCGTTTCGGACATTTCCCAAGTCATCACCTGGTCAATGTTTTTCACACTTGGCAATGTCGTAGCATCGCCGTTTACCGTTTCTTCAGGGTTCCGGTATTGGTCAGGTGGTGCTACATGTAAAAAGCCGGGTGCAAGCGGCTCGTATTTATATTTGCGCTGCGCTTGGCCTGTTGCTGCCAACGCGCCCATTGAACTTCCATGATAAGCACGGTAGCGGGAGATGATTTTATAGCGGTTTGTATCACCTTTTTGCTGATGATATTGTCTTGCCACTTTAAACGCCACTTCATTTGCTTCCGATCCGCTGTTCGAATAGAAGACGACATATTCGTCACCAAGCAACTCACTGATTTTCTCGCTCAGTAAAATCGCTGGTGTGTGCCCATTCGTTAGCGGTGTATATGAGTTTTTAAGCATTTGCTCGTAAGCTGTGTCGGCAATCTCCTTACGACCATAACCAATATTTGTACACCAAAGCCCTGCCATTGCATCTAAATATTTATTGCCATCGATGTCTGTCAGCCAAGCCCCTTCTGCTCGTTCTACGATAAATGTTGCTTCCGGGTTATAAGGCTTCATCGAGTGCCATACATGTTTTTCGTCATTTGCTTTCCAGTTATACTCTACATATTGGCTCATGCATTTCCCTCCTACATTCCTAAACTCTATTTCTATTTTCGCTTATTGGAAGATTAAGGGCATTATACATAGTGTAAAATGGATGTTTGCCTCGATTTCACATTAAGGCCAAAGAGCTTACTAGACCACGCCTCCTAAACCTTCACACCCTCATAATAATTATGCTTCGTCATGAGCAGCATGATTTCCAGGCAGAGACGGTTTTCGTATTTCATAAAATCATTGCCGATGATCTGCTCCACTTTTTCCAGGCGGTGATAAAGAGTTTGGCGGACGATGAACAGTTTTTCGGCGGTTTCCTTTTTTAATCCGTTACACTGAAAATACACATCAAGCGTTTGGATCAGATTCGCGTTATGCTTGCTGTCATACTGACTAAGCATTTCAATTTTTTCCTTCGCTGCCTGCATAAGACTGCTGTTGTTTTGCAGAACTTTCACCATATGGTACAGCACCAGTTCATCGTAGAAATATGAATGCTCCATATGTTTCATCCGGATCTGCAACGTTTCCTGTGCTGTTTGATAGCTTTCTTTTAATTCATTGTAATGCGAAACATATTTCCCAACAGCAATAAGCATGTCCTGTTTATTTTGCTGGATCATCTCATTCATCACGCGGTTCATCCGCTCTTTATACGTAGCCCCTTGCGCCAGATCGTTAACAATGAAAATCAAATATTGGGACTGCTCGACAATAAATGTGTAAAACCCTTCCTTCTGCAATGCCTGACGAAGATTGATTTTGTAATTCGTTAAATCTTTTTTCGCATTTTTCCTTCTCAGCTGATGAATCATAACCATCCAGCCGTTATGCTTCAGCTTCTGGTCAATCTCTTCGATGAAATAAAGCAATTCATCATCGCTGTTTTCACCTTCAAGCCACTTCTCGAAAAACTTCCGGTTCTCGCTTTCCAATTTTTCTTCAATATATAAATCTCTTAAAATAAACTGCGACAGTGTAACAACTGTGCGGTCCAAAATAAGCAAATCCAACTCCGTCATTTCTCTTTTTTCGGAATAGATATAGACCGTGCCGTACAATTGATCAAATAAATTTACTTCAATCTTTGCTTTATGTTTACTACCTAAACGATCAATATACTTTTTGCAATTTTCAATCTTTTTATCCGGGATTGCGAGACTTGTTCCTTTTTTCACATCAAAATAAATATCCACATTTAAATACTTTTGCATATACTGCAAAATCTTTACTTTGTCATTCACCTTCAGAACATAGTTGTTAATCTTCTGGGAGTAATCTTCGAGCTGCCTTAAAATATCGTATTGCTGATGAATGATCGCTGTATGCAAATCTTGCGTAATACCGACAAACGGGACAATCTCCTGAAATACAATAAGCGGAAAATCCAGTTCATCTGCCAGACTGATCACACTTTCCGGAACCGTTTGAATGTACATTCCCAACTCAATACATAGCCCGGCTACATGTAATTCGCTCAGCTGCTTTACAAAATTTAAAAAACCTTGTTCATTATCCTTTAAAATGACGCCCGTTGTCAGAATGAGCTCATTTCCTCTTATAAGCTGCTTCACATCGGTTACTTCCAATATATGAATCCATTTGATCGCACGGTTTAAGCCGGTTTGACCTGCGACGACCTTTGCTGATTCAAAGTATTTTCGATTTAGAACTTCTTTTACGGTTAACATAAGCAGCCCCCTATCATTAACAATTCGTCCATACAATTATTGTAACATTTTACATTAAGTATATATTAATTTGTTATATGCTAGTGCTAATGTTTATATATTATTGAATTTAAGGGGGACATTTATGTTAAAAACAAATCGCGAACGACTTCAAAACACGATTGATTTATTCAGCCAATTTGGGGCAACAGAAAATAATGGTGTCACACGTTTAAGCCTATCTCCCGAAGATATTCTCGCGCGTAACAAGTTCAAGGAAATTTGCGAACAGCTTGGTATGATCGTAACGGTTGATGATATGGGCACTATGTATGCAACACTTCCTTCCAACTCCGATAATTTACCGATTGTCATCGGCTCACACTTGGATTCAGTCATTAAAGGCGGACGCTTCGATGGAGTGCTTGGTGTTTTAACTGCACTGGAAGCCGTCCAAACGATTATTGATGAAAAACTCGAACTGGATCATCCTATTACTATCGTAAACTTCACAAATGAAGAAGGTGCACGTTTTGAACCGTCATTAATGGCTTCAGGTGTTCTTTCAGGAAAATTCGAAAAGGAAAAGATGCTCGCTTCAACTGACCCTAAAGGGGTAACATTTGAACAAGCCCTGAAAGAAAGCGGCTATGAAGGCGATGTCGCAAACCGTCTGACAGAGGCCCATGCGTATTTGGAGCTTCATATTGAACAAGGTCCCGTGCTGGAACATTATAAAAAAGAAATCGGTGTCGTGGAAGGCGTTCTTGGCATGGTATGCTATGACATCACATTAACCGGCGAATCGAACCATGCGGGAACTACCCCTATTTCCATGCGTAAAGACAGTATGTTTGCCGCGATGCAAATCATTTCAATTCTGCAAAATAAATTAAAACAGCTTCCTGAAGATCTTGTTTATACGATCGGGCGCATCAATGCCTACCCGAATATTCATACAGTTATCCCTAGTCAAGTAACATTCTCGTTGGAATCCCGCCATCAAGACCCGGCAGTTATTCAGCAAGTGGAGCAGATTATTTTCGACCTTCCGAAAGAAATCGAAAATTGCGAGCTAAGCTATGAAAAACTATGGAGCCGGGATACAGTGTATTTTGCACCGGAAGTTGTCCATGCTGTAGCGGCAAGTACAGATGAACTGGGCTATTCACGCCATCATATGTTCAGCGGTGCCGGCCACGATGCTCAATTTATCGCAGGCTACATTCCTTCTACGATGATTTTCGTTCCAAGTGCGAAAGGCTATAGTCACCGCGAAGATGAATATACATCTTACGAAGAATGTTCAAAAGGTGCGGATGTCCTTGTTAATGCAGTATTGAAAGTAGCCGAATCTTCGGTTTCACCCGTAAAGTCTGCTAGTGTAAAGTAAAGGTTTTTATGATGAAATCAATAGAATTGCCCTCCTCTTTTTATTAGGTGAACATACTATATGGTACCTACTATAAGGAGGTGGGATGATGAGACGTCCTGCAATGGGGTTCTGCTTTCCTGGCTACCGTTACTGCGGACCGGGATGCAGCGGACCTGGTGCACCAACGAATGCAGTAGATAATTGCTGCCTGAACCATGATGCTTGTTATGCATACGGATACGATAAAAGATATTGTGACGCGATCTTTCAGCAATGTTTAAATCAATACAAAAACCCCTCAACAAAAATGGGGAGGGACGCAAATTTATTTTCCAGAGCGATTCGGTTAAAGAATTTTCTAATATAAACTAAAAACACAGGCATGAATTCCTTTACCATAAAGGGTTCATGCCTGTGTTTTCTTATTAATCGATCTTCTGACCTGTAATTTCTTCTAATTTACCGTTTTCTTTAATTTTTGCTAGACCTTCGTTTAAACGGTTCAGTAACTCTGTGTTACCCTTTTTCACCATAAAGCCGTAATACTCTTTTTCGAACTCATCTGATTCAATTGCTTTTAATCCTGAATCTGGATTGTTCTTTAAGTATTCGATTACAACGGCATTATCGCCAAACGCTGCAACTGTTGCACCATTGATTACTTCCTGGAAAGCAACTGGCTGGTTTTCATAAGCTAAAATTTTTGAACTTGATTTTCCTTGCAGGTTTTGTGCAGCAATATGGCCTGTCGTATTAATTTGAACAGAGATTTTTTGATCTTTTAACTCATCCAATGTTTCAATAGTTGAATCTTCCTTCACAACGATCATTAATGACGCTTCATAATATGGATCTGTAAAGTCATACGTTTCTTTACGCTCATCTGTAATGGTGATGCCTGATGCACCTAAGTCCAGTTCACCATTCGTAATTTGTTGGAATACCGGCTCCCAACCTACATTTCGGAATTCGATTTCCGAACCAATTTCTTCACCGATTGCTTTCATAATATCAACATCGATACCGACAATTTCACCTTTATCGTTCATCGATTCAAATGGGGCAAATGTTGCTTCTGTTCCGACTAGCAGCTTTTTACCGCCACCTTCTCCAGATGTTGCACTTCCTGATGTTCCATCGTCTGCTGTACCGCATGCGGCTAAAATGATTGTTAATGTCATTAGCAGCATCGTTATTAAAAACTTCTTTGTTTTGAACATTATAAAACCCCCTCTATTTTTGTTAAGATTATACATTTTTTAGTAAAACCACACAATATGCAATTCTAAATCTTCTGATAGTTTGATTTATAAAGATTCCTCAAGGAGTCGCCTCCCCTGAATTCCAACCATTTGCGTGCTCTCTACTAAATATAAAAAACTACCTTCTACTACTCATCATAATAGAAGATAGTTTCCATTCTCTTATAGAACTTTTCCTAAAAAGGCTTTTGTACGTTCGTTTTGCGGGTTGCCGAATACTTCATCCGGGTGGCCTTGCTCTACGATGTAGCCGCCATCCATAAACAGTACACGGTCGCCTACTTCACGTGCGAAGCCCATTTCATGTGTTACGACAACCATTGTCATACCTTCTTTTGCAAGGTTTTTCATTACTTCCAGAACCTCTTTAACCATTTCCGGGTCAAGGGCTGACGTTGGCTCGTCAAACAGCATCACTTTCGGCTTCATTGCCAACGCGCGGGCAATCGCTACACGCTGCTGCTGACCGCCTGATAGCTGCTGCGGATAGTTATATGCCTTTTCACGCAAACCGACCTTATCCAATAGCTCCAGTGCCAGTTTTTCGGCATCGGCTTTGTTCAGTTGGCGAATTTGCATTGGAGCCATCGTAATATTATCGATGACCGACATATGCGGGAATAGGTTGAACTGCTGGAACACCATTCCCACTTCTGTACGGATTTCGTTAATATTTGTTTTCGGATCATTAATTTTAGTACCTTCAATATAGATTGCACCATCCGTTACTTCTTCCAGCAAATTCATGCAGCGAAGAAACGTTGATTTCCCAGAACCAGATGGCCCGATGACACAAACTACCTCTTTTTCATGTACTTCATAATCGATCCCTTTTAACACTTCGAGCTTGCCAAAATGCTTGTGTAAGTTTTCTACTTTAATCATTTATGCGCGCTCCTTTTTCTTACGTGGGTTGTAATTAATATCAACTCGTTTTTCGATAAATGCAATGAGCTTCGTTACAGCATACGTCAATACAAGGTACAGGAACGCCGCGAATAAATACGGCTCCCAGAAACGCTGATACGTTCCGGCTACTACTTTACTTACGTATAAAATTTCGGCTCCGGCGATTACCGTTACAAGTGAAGAATCTTTTAACAGTGCGATAAATTCATTTCCTAAAGGTGGGATCATGCGACGGAACGCCTGCGGTAAAATAACTTTGCGCATCGCCTGGCTATGCGTTAACCCTAATGACCTTGCAGCTTCCATTTGCCCTTTGTCGATCGACTGGATCCCTGCACGGAAAATTTCTGCATTGTAAGCGGCGCTGTTTAAAATCAGGCCGACAATACCCGATACCCACCAACCTTGTGAAGTTCCAAAAATAGTTGGAATAACAGCTAAGTGAATTAATAATAATTGTACGAGCATTGGCGTACCACGGAATACGTCGACATAAATTTTAGCCGGCCAGTATATCCATTTTTTTGTTGAAACTTGGCCTAATCCTAAAACTAGACCGAATATGATACCACCAATATAACCACATGCTGTTAAAACAATAGTCGCCCAAAGTCCTTTTGCATATAGTTCACGGTAGTTCCAGATTATATCCCAACGGAAAAAATCTAAAAAATCCATCTGAAACCCTCCAATAAATTAAAATGTAGCTTATTCGATTTCCGTACCTGTAATTTCAGCTAACTTACCATTGTCTTTAATTTTTTGAAGACCTTCATTTAAAATATCCAATAGCTCTTTGTTGCCCTTTTTCACCATAAAGCCAAAGTAATCTTTCTCAAATGAAGTATCTTCTACCGCTTTTAAGCCTGAATCAGGATTGTTTTCAAGGTAATCTAAAATTACTGCATTATCACCGATAGCGGCATCTGCTGCACCTGTCAGTACTTCTGTTAAAGCAACAGAGAAGTTTTCATATGCCAAAATTTTCGAACTTGCAACACCTTGAAGTTCCTGTGCTGCGATATGACCTGTCGTATTAATTTGTACCGCGATTTTTTTGTCTTTAATATCTTCCAATGATGCAACTGTTGAACCTTCTTTTGTCACGATCAGTAAAGTCGCTTCATAATAAGGGTCTGTAAAGTCATATGATTCTTTACGCTCATCTGTGATTGTAATAGCCGCTGCACCCATATCTACTTCACCAGTTGTTACTTGGCTCATCATAGAGTCCCAGCCTACATTCTTCACTTCTGTTTCAATGCCCATCTCTTCGCCGATCGCTGCTAAAATCTCTGAATCTAATCCGACAACATTACCTTTATCATCTAAGTATTCAAATGGTGCATATGTAGCTTCCGTACCTGCAACAATTTTCTTATATTCTTTATCACCTGTTGATGAAGATTCGTCCGCTCCACACGCTGTTAAAATCATTGAAGCTGCAGCTAAAGGTGCTGCCCATTTAAATAGTTTTCTAGTACTCATTATGAATATCCTCCTGGATGTAGTAGTTTTTTTGTTAATAACATGTTCAATTATATTAATTCCACAATTAATATACAACATTTAATTTTTAAAAAATTGATTATTATTGCAGTATGATGAATTAATATAACAAAATTGACGGTATATTTGCATATAATTTAATATTTATTCACTCGATTACTATTTCATTATTGTATTCCCCTCTCCAGAAAGACTCTCGCATCATTACATATATTCCCTGTTTTTTATAATATATGTTAATTGGATGGGTATTTTTTAACAAAAATAAAAAAACTGCACAAGAGGAACTCCCTCTCATGCAGTCTTGAAATTGTTATTTAGTTAGAGAACGAATGAAGGATAAAAAGAACCGGTACAGTGATTCCTTCTATCCTAATGAAACTTCATTCTCTATTGCAAAAAAACCTCAGATGATTTTTTGCAATTGATATTGAAACGTATATTAAAACAGTAAAATGGTGCCCCCTAAAGGACATGATAGTATGGTCTATCTAACTAGTTTTGTAAAAACACAACATTTAATAATGTACTAATTTTCTACATATATTTCAAGTAGGAAAAGTGCTTTTTTACAAAGAAATTTAATTTTTTAGGTGAAGAGCGTTTAAATTAGATTAGTTTCGGAAACTTATAGTGTAGCGTCAAAATTAAACTGTAGAAAAATGGAAGAGAAAGATTATTTTTACTTCATGCTGGTCAATAATAATCTTTAAAAAGAAAGCGCCCTCGGAGGGAATCGAACCCCCAGCCTCAGAACCGGAATCTGAAGTGTTATCCATTACACCACGAGGACATATAAATAAGTATATGAGCAACTTTTTTCATTATACAGATGGAACCCCTTATTTTCAACTGTAAAAATCAGAGTTTATATTTGACCATAACTGACTAATACGTGTATGATAGGTTTACAGCTGAAATATTTGTCAATTTCAGCAAAAGTAATCGAATATAAGCTTTAACAAAGGGAGGATTTTTCAATGAACTTAATTCCTACAGTTATTGAACAAACAAACCGCGGCGAACGTGCATATGACATTTATTCACGTTTACTTAAAGACCGCATCATTTTATTAGGTAGTGGGATTGACGATAATGTTGCGAACTCAATCGTAGCACAGCTATTATTTTTAGAAGCTGAAGATCCAGATAAAGACATCTACCTATATATCAACTCACCAGGTGGCTCTATCACTTCAGGTATGGCGATCTACGATACAATGAACTTCATCAAACCTGATGTATCAACAATCTGTATCGGTATGGCTGCTTCAATGGGTGCATTCCTGCTTTCTGCTGGTGCAAAAGGCAAACGTATTGCATTACCAAACGCAGAAGTAATGATTCACCAACCACTTGGCGGAGCACAAGGTCAAGCAACAGAAATTGAAATCGCTGCAAAACGTATTTTACACTTACGTGAAAAATTAAACCGCATCATGGCTGAAAACAGTGGCCAAGATTACGAAACGTTGGCACGCGACACAGATCGTGACAACTTCATGTCTGCAGAGCAAGCATTAGAGTACGGTCTTATCGATAAAATTTATGAGCGTAACCAATTAAAATAATCGATTCATTCAAGCATACAAGATTCGTCTTGTATGCTTTTTTGTATTCAAAAATAATATAAGACATAATCCAAAAAAGCCATTTTTCTCTCTGGGAGAAAAATGGCATTTTTTCGCTGTGCGTAAAAATTGATTTCCATTCCGGGATGCTTTCCGCGGGCGTGGCCTGAGCCTGTAGTCTCAGGCGTCACGCTATTCCCGCAGGAAGCTTTGCTTGTGACTGTCGCTTACGCTTTCGTCACAGAGAAAATCTTGTAGCGAAAGGCGTAGCCGTCAGCTACACTCGCCCTGCATTCCAATCAATTTTCCAAAATATCCGTTTCTTAACAAGGATTTTTTCCTTACCAATGAAATTTTTACTTTTATGCTAGCTCTTTTGTTTTAATCCGCTTTTTCAATTAGAAGTTGTAGTGCATCGATTGCTTTTTCTTCGTCATGGCCGTCTGCCCATAATGTGACAACTGTGCCTTTTGCAACAGCTAGGCTCATAATGCCCATAATCGACTTTGCATTTACTTTTTTCGTACCTTTTTCTAAAAAGACGTCTGCTTTATAACGATTCGCCTCTTGGACGAACAAAGCGGCCTGTCTTGCTTGTAAGCCCGATTTTAACTTTACTTCTACTTGTTTTTCAATCATGTTGAAATACTCCCTTTCACAACCGTTCATCGCTTCTAAGTTTATCTTAACGAAATTGTCCGAAAAGAACAACAATTGGAAACATCTTTTATGAAATCGTTACCAATTTTTTCTTTTACGCCTCGACGTACTTGCTCCGTACCTTTATGTGAATTAAATACTCTCTCCACGACGGAGCGCATCCGCGATTTCATCGATTTTGCGCAGACGATGATTGACGCCTGATTTACTGACGACGCCAGTTGAAACCATTTCACCGAGCTCTTTTAACGTCACGTCCTGATATTCCACACGAAGACGTGCTATTTCACGCAGTTTTTCCGGCAGTTGATCAAGACCTACCGCATTATCAATATAGCGGATATTTTCCACTTGCCGCAACGCCGCGCCTATTGTTTTGTTTAAGTTGGCTGTTTCACAGTTTACGATACGGTTTACACTGTTACGCATATCTCTAATGATCCGCACATCCTCAAACTTCAGCATTGCCTGTACAGCACCGACTAAATTCATAAAATCCGAAATCTTTTCGGCTTCTTTCAAATACGTTACAAAGCCTTTTTTACGTTCGATCGTTTTCGCATTTAAGTCGTATCGGTTCATCAGCTCTGCCAACGCTTCCCCGTGCTCCTTATATAAAGAATAAATCTCTAAATGGTAGGAAGAGGTTTCCGGATTGTTCACCGAGCCTCCTGCCAAAAAGGCACCACGTAAATAAGCACGGCGTTCACTTTCTTTCGGTATGATTGATTTGGAGATTGTATGATTAAACTCAAATGAATTTGAGACAATTTCTAAATCCGCAAGAATTTCCCGTGCACCTTCACGAACACGGCATATATACACATTGTTCTTTTTAAGACGCATCTTTTTTCGAACAAGCAACTCGACATTATATGGATAAAGCTTCTTTACAATTGTATAGAGCCGCCGTGCGATTGCCGCATTTTCTGTTTGTACGTCTAAGCTCAATTGCCGATTCGCAAAACTTAACGAACCGTTCATCCGTATAAGGGCAGATACTTCAGCCTTTAAACTGCTATCACCTGCTTCTACTTGCGTCAGTTCTTTCTTTGTTTCAGATGCAAATGACATGGATTCGCTCCCCCTTTCCTAGCAACCTATGTAGCGTTTCTTTCATACTACTATTCTTGCATCGTTTGTTTTTTCTGTAATGTATATTCACAAAGCCATTCAGCGAGATTTACCGCATCATGTCGTACTGTTCCATTTTCAATAAGTGCAATCTCTTTTGGAATAATATTAATGCCCATTTCTTGCAGTCTTTCAATATCGAACTTTACAGGTTCGGCATTTTCTTCACGGTAATTTTCGTAAATCGAAGGAGGCAGCTCCTTTTCATTGATCAGTACCGATTGAATAAATGCTTCTCCGACATGTTCATGGATTGCTTCAATATGTTTTGAAGCAGTAAAGTTTCCCGTTTCACCTTGCTGGGTCATTAAATTCGCAATGTAAATCTTTTCACCGTTAGCACGAATAACTGCCTGCCCGATTCCTTTTACTAACAAATTCGGAATGATGCTTGTATAAAGGCTTCCAGGTCCAATCAAAATAAAATCTGCCCGTTCAATCGCATGAACTGCAGCAGGTAAAGGTTTGAGATTACTCGGCTCCAAATATACCCGTTTAATCGGTGCATGGCCTGATGGAATTTTCGACTCACCTATAATGTCTGACCCATCCGCTAATTCGGCATGTAATGTAACCTTCTTATTCGCTGCTGGAATGACCTTTCCGTGCACATTCAGAACTTTGCTCATTTCAGCAATCGCATGGTTAAAATCACCTGTAATTTCCGTTAAAGCCGTCAACATTAAATTCCCGAGCGAATGACCGCCTAAATCGTTTGATTGGGAAAAGCGATATTGAAACATTTGCTCAACTAACGGCTCTACGTCTGAAAGTGCGGCAATTACATTTCGCACATCTCCTGGCGGCGGGATATCATAGTCATCCCGCAAACGTCCAGAAGAGCCACCGTCATCTGCAACCGTAACGATGGCCTTTATATCAAAAGGATGTTGCTTTAAACCGCGTAAAATTGTTGAAAGGCCTGTCCCCCCGCCAATTACGACGATTCTTGTTCTCTTTTTTTTCATTTCATCAATCCTTCCTATGATTGATATCTCTATGTGTAACGATGACTTGATCATTTTTTGCCAATAGCTTCCCGAAGTATTCAGCAAGTGTAACGGAGCGATGTTGCCCGCCCGTACAGCCGAAAGCGATGACAAGCTGTGATTTGCCTTCATTACGGTAATGGGGAATCATGAAAGTGAACAAGTCAGTCAGTTTGGCAATTAACTGTTGTGTTTCTTCTGTTGCCAGTACGTAAGAGGAAACTTCTGTTTGTAGCCCTGTTTTATGCCTCAATTCATCAACATAGTAAGGATTTTTTAAAAAACGGACATCGAATACTAAATCTGCATCAATCGGCAGCCCATGCTTAAATCCAAATGACATAATGTTTAGTGAAAACGTCGGACTGCTCATATTGCTGAATTCCTGGGCGATACGTTCACGTAATTCACGTGGTTTTAACTTGGAAGTATTGACGATTGATTTGGCGCGCCCTTTTACTTCAGAAAGCAATTCGCGCTCCAATTGAATCCCTTCCAGCGGTAATCCCTGAGGTGCAAGCGGATGTGATCGGCGTGATTCTTTATAGCGGCGAACTAATGTGGCATCATCGGATTCTAAAAATAAAATACGGAGTAAAATATCTTCTTCGTCCAGTAGTGCGTCGAGCGATTCGATCAATGAGCCAAAAAATTCTCTCCCACGTAAATCCATGACAACGGCCATACGTGAAATCTTTTTTTCGGAACCCTTCATTAGCGCTAAAAAAGTAGTTAAAAGCTCCGGAGGTAAATTATCTACACAGTAATAACCTAAATCCTCAAAACTTTGAACTGCTACCGTTTTGCCCGCCCCTGACATTCCTGTAATAATCACTAACTCATGTGTATAGCTCGAACTTGCCACTTATTTCATCTCCTCTAGTTTTGTTCCGTCGAGTTTTGGATTTTTTCACTAATCAGCTCAAAATCCTCTGTATATTCAAATGTACCATATTGCGTACCTTTATTTAATGCTGCAAATAATAAATTCGTACGGTCACCTGCTGCCATCGGAAGATCCTTTAAACGATCAATTTCATACCAGTTTAAAATGCCTTCCCGTGTTTCGACAAATGGTGTTCCTTCAACATCTGTTGCAATAAATGTGTACAGCATCCACTCATCGACGACTGTATCTCCATTTTTAATAACCATTGTATATACGCCTTTTAAATGAACGTCTTTTGGTGTTAGATTCGTCTCTTCCTGAAATTCGCGTATAGCGGAGTCATAGATGGACTCTCCTGGCTCCATTTTCCCACCCGGTGCCACAAACCAGCCTCTTCTCGGCTTTTGCAGCAATAATACTTGACCATCTTTAATAGCGAGTAAATTTGTAATACGTTGCATACACAACACCTCAACTTTTTCATTTAATGGATAAGTGAATATATAATATTTCACGAATTCCACATAAGTAAAGACACAATTTCGCTATGTGAAGCGAATTGTGTTTTTCTAAAGCTTATTTCTATTATACCTTGTCCTATGCATTCAGTAAAAGCAAGCGTTTCATTTATAATGCCAGCATTTTTGCCTGAAAGCCACAAAAAAAGAGGTTGCTTCAGCGTAAACCGCTTGAAACAACCTTAGGATAAAATATAAGGGGGTTAAAACAAATTCCACTTTTAGTATACCCTTATTTTGTAACGATATGATTACATTTATGTTAAAGAATTATTGATTTATTTTTTCTTTTATTTCTTCCACGTAATGTTGAGCTGATTGAGCTGCAATACTGCCGTCGCCTGTAGCTGTTACAATTTGACGAAGCATTTTTTCACGAACATCGCCCGCTGCATAAATACCTGGAATAACCGTTTCCATTTTTTCGTTTGTTACGATATAGCCTGCTTCGTTTAAAATATTCAGTGAAGCAAATGGCGCTGTTAATGGAAGCATGCCGACATATACGAATACGCCATCTGTTTCCACTTCTGATTCTGTACCGTCAACTGTTGAAGCTAACGTCACTTTGCCTACTTTACCGTCAACTTCATGAATTTCTTTCACTGTTGAATTCCAGATGAAGTCTACTTTTTCATTCGCAAATGCACGGTCTTGTAAAATCTTTTGTGCACGAAGCTTATCGCGACGGTGTACGATTGTTACTTTATCCGCAAAGCGTGTTAAGTAAACACCCTCTTCAACTGCAGAGTCGCCCCCACCGATTACGATAAGGTTCTTTTGTTTGAAGAATGCGCCATCACATACAGCACAGTAACTTACACCGCGGCCGCCAAGTTCTGTTTCGCCAGGAATGCCCAGTTTTTTATATTCTGCACCAGTTGTAATAATAATCGTGCGCGTTTTATATTGTTTTTTACCTGAAATGATAATTTTGTATTCTTCACCGTCGATGATTTCATTTACATCACCGTAAGCATATTCAGCACCGAATTTTTTCGCATGCTCAAACATTTTTGTCGATAGCTCAGGCCCTAAAATTGTATCGAAACCAGGGTAGTTTTCCACTGCTTCTGTATTAGCCATTTGTCCGCCGGGAATCCCACGTTCAATCATTAATGTTGATAAGTTAGCGCGTGATGCATATACCGCAGCAGTCATACCTGCTGGACCTGCTCCGATAATGACTACATCATAAATTTTTTCTTCTGACATGAAGATCCTCCTCTTGCGTATACCTTTTATATATTTTTATCGTATAAGATTGTTTGTATAAATACAAATATACTGCCTATTCAAAGTCCGACGGTACAAATTCATATAATTCATCATTGTATTTCGATAATGTGGCAGTCGAAATATTATATTTACCCGCAACTGCTTTTTTCGTCACTTTGTTTTCCAGTGCCGTATGGAAAGAATATTCAACAGCAGCAGCAAGCGCTGCACGATTTTTAAACGCATAGCCTTGTTCGAATGCGATTTCTCCAAGTGCAAACCATGTACTTAACACTTGCGCCACTTCCAATGAAATCGAATCATTCGTTTCTGTAATCAGTTCGGCAACTTCCATAAACCGCAGGAATTGCTGTTCTTCCTTGCTGCCGTTACTGAAGTCATAATCCAATGCATACGCCATGCAAAGCTTTTCGATAGCCGTAAAATTCGAGACATTTAAAAGAGACGGGTGTGCAACAATCTCTTGCTTATGTGCAGACCGCTTCAATAAAAACATGCCGAATAATCGGCTTGACTGATGCTCATCTGTTAGTTGACGAATAATGAAGTCACGATGGTTTTCCGCGGAATTGCGTAAAATAGAACCTTCACCACTTACCCACGGTTCCATCCCTTCTTTTGATGGATCCAACTGGATGAGCATTTTCCATGCATCTTTTGCAATTGTTTCATGTCCTGAGAAGTAAGCTGACTGGGCAAGCCAGAAATAGAAGCCAGGCTCTCCATCATAGCCTTTCTTACTCATAGAACGCAGCCATTTATAGGCCTCTTCATATTGCCCGATTAACGCAAATGTCGCACCGAGCTTATAACGGTTTTCCCAATCGAACGGTTGGATTTTCTTCAATAACCCGACCAGTTCATTTAGCTCTTCACTGCTTTTTTCGTAATACGCAAATACGGCCAAGTTGCAAAGTGCATGAAGATTGCCTTTGTTTTCACGCAGCACTCGATATAAAAGTGCTCGTGCCTGTTCCGCGTCTCCGACATAAAAATAAGCTAACGCCAGATTATTGTACGCATTCCAAAGGTCCGGATACTCTTCAATGAGTTGCTCCAGCATTTCGATAGCTGTCTTAAAATCTCCCTGCTCCATATGGCGGCGAGCTTTTTCCTGTGCCACATGCTTTGCCCCATCAAATTCGTCCATGTCATCCATTTCTTCGCCCACATAGTCGACAAACTCCAATATTTCAGAGGCGTCTTCCGTATATGTGCCATTAGGTTCCATTTCTAAATATTGTGCTGCGTATTTTTGGGCATCCGCAATATGACCGATACAGCCCGACACTTCCGCCAGCATGAAAATGATTTCGGATTCATTCGGCTCTAAACTATAGGCTGTGTGAATCAGCTCATATGCATGCTCAAAATTTTGCAGTTCCATTTCAAGTATTCCGTACTGTAGTAACACATGCGCATCATCCGGACTTAAATCCGCAGCGCGCTTTATAAATTTATATGCTTTATCCATTTCGTCTCGTTCTATTGCCTTTAAAGCTTTCTTGTAATAATAATCACCATTCGGAACAAACGACACGACATTAGTAGCTTTTGGTTTTAAACGTTTATTTTCCAATAATATTCCTCCGAGTCATTCCGTTCAATACATTCTATATCATCAAATACGCAGGTCATTTGTTTGTAAACAAAGAAATAAGGAACGCACAGGTGTGGTCCCTTAATCAATTCTTACTATTATAGCATATCCGGCACATATGTACTAAAAACACGTCTGACAAAGCGGTGTTAATTTTTAGTTGTTATTGCTTCTTTCCTTCATGACGTTTTTGCAATACATCAAGCACTTCATAAACATCGACTTTTTGCTCTTGAAGCAATACTAATAAGTGATAAAGAAGATCTGCCGATTCCCATTTCACTTCTTCTGCATCGCGGTTTTTGGCCCCGATGACAACTTCTGTAGCCTCTTCGCCGACTTTTTTACAGATTTTATCAATACCTTTATCGAATAAATACGTTGTGTACGCCCCTTCAGGCATATCGATTTCACGTTGTTTAATCACTTCTACAAGCTGCGGGAGAATCGCGACAGAGCCAGGGCGTTCGTTTTCTACCAAGCTTTCAGTAAAGCATGAAGTCGTTCCGTTATGACAAGCCGGACCAGCTGGAATGACTTCAATTACAAGTGCATCCTTGTCACAGTCTGTTTTGATCGAAACTACTTTTTGCGTGTTGCCGCTCGTTGCGCCTTTATGCCAAAGCTCCTGACGAGAACGTGAATAAAACCAAGTTTCATTCGTCTCAATCGTTTTTTGGAGTGACTCTTCGTTCATATAAGCTACTGTTAATACTTCTTTTGACTGTGCATCTTGTACTACGGCTGTAATTAAGCCTTGTTCATTAAATTTTACGTTCATCGTACACGAACCCCTTTTTCTTTTAAGTAGCTTTTCACTTCTGCTACGCTTGTTTCTTTATAGTGGAAAATACTCGCTGCGAGTGCCGCATCTGTATCAACATCCTGCAATACTTCACGGAAGTGTTCGGCATTCCCTGCCCCGCCACTCGCGATGACAGGAACGGTTACCGCATCACGTACCGCTTTCGTTAATGCCAGGTCAAAACCTGATTTCTCGCCGTCCTGGTTCATCGATGTAAGAAGAATTTCTCCGGCACCTAGTCGAACCGCTTCTTTCGCCCAATCGACTGCTTTCCACGCTGTTTTATTGCGGCCGCCATGTGTGTATACCATCCATGTTCCGTCTTCTTCACTGTACCTCGCATCGATCGCACAAACGATACATTGTGCCCCAAAGTAATCCGCGCCTTCTTTAATAAGCTGCGGGCGCTCCAGTGCAGATGTGTTGACCGATACTTTATCAGCACCTGCACGTAAAATACGCTTCATATCATCGATCGTTCGGATACCACCACCTACTGTAAACGGAATTGCTAATGTTGCTGCCGTTTGACGGACAACATCGACCATCGTTTCCCGACCTTCATGCGAAGCGGAAATATCAAGAAATACAAGCTCATCGGCGCCTTGCTCATCATAAAACTTAGCTAACTCTACAGGATCGCCTGCATCACGCAATTCTACAAACTGTACCCCTTTTACAACACGTCCTTCTTTCACGTCAAGACATGGAATAATTCGTTTTGTTAACATACGCCCTCTTTCACTCCCTGTGTCCAAGCCGTCAATAAATACACACCAAACGGCCCTGACTTTTCTGGATGGAACTGCATACCTGTAAAATTATCTTTTGCCACGATGCCCGGTACTTGTACGTGTTCATAATCAGCTGAGGCGATTAGCTCCATATCATCGATGCCGTTCGCATAGTACGAGTGAACAAAGTAGACATGGCGTTCTTGCGGCAAGTCTTCATTTTTTAACCACACTGGTGTTTGGTTTAATTTCAGCTCATTCCAGCCCATATGCGGAATACGTGTAACATCAGTAAAGCGCTGAATACGTCCTTTGAAAATACCAAGACCTTTCGTTTGCGCCACTTCATCGCTTTCCTCAAACATCAGCTGCATCCCAAGGCAAATGCCAAGCAGCGGCTTTTTCGTCGTTTTAATGAAATTGATGAGCCCCGTTTCTTCCAGGCGTTTCATCGCATCCGGAAAAGCGCCTACACCCGGCAGCACATAAGCATCTGCCGCTTCCAGCTGTCCAATATCACTTGAAACAATTACTTGTACATCCAATCGTTTTAATGCCTGTTCGACACTAAACAGATTGCCCATTCCATAATCAATTACACCTATCTTCACGTTAACAGCCCCTTTGTTGATGGCACACCTTTTACACGTGGGTCGATTTCAACCGCTGCATCCAATGCACGTGCCGTAGCTTTAAAAATCGCTTCAATAATATGGTGTGTATTATGGCCGTAAGGAACGATGACATGCAGGTTAATGCGTGCTTCCAGTGCAAACTTCCATAAAAACTCATGGATAAGCTCTGTATCAAAGTTTCCTACTTTCGCATTCAGTTCCGGAGTAATGCGGTATTCCAAATGCGGACGGTTTGAGCAGTCAACAACAACTTGTGCTAATGCGTCGTCCATCGGTACAAATGCCGTACCATAGCGTTTAATTCCTTGTTTATCGCCTAATGCTTCACGGAATGCTTGTCCTAACACAATCCCGATATCTTCTGTCGTATGGTGATCATCAATCCATGTATCCCCGTCCGCCAGTATTTTACCGTCAAACAATCCGTGCTTGATAAATAGATCGAGCATATGGTCCATAAAGCCAACACCTGTTTTAATGTCGGCTTGACCTGTACCGTCCAAGTTGAGCTCTACTTTAATTTTTGTTTCATTTGTATCGCGATCGATTTTTGCAAAACGTGTCATTATTCTTCTCCTTTATCCCAGCCGCGCGATTCTACCGCTCTTGCATGTCCTTCCAACCCTTCAAGTCGTGCAAGACGCGCAATCTTCGGCGCATTTTGTTGCCAAGTTTTTTCGCTATAATACACAACGCTCGTGCGCTTAATAAAATCATCGACATTTAAGCCACTTGCAAAGCGCGCTGTTGAGTTCGTCGGTAATACGTGATTCGTGCCTGCAAAGTAATCCCCTACCGGCTCCGAGCTATAGCGGCCGATAAAAATCGCACCGGCATGTGTAATCATTTCCGAAACCTTTTCAGCATTATCCGTAATGACTTCCAAATGTTCAGGTGCCAATGAATTGACAGCACGTACCGCATCTTTAATGGATTCCGCTACGTAAATATGACCGAAGTTTTCAATCGATTTTCGTGCAATCGACTGTCGCGGCAGTTTTGATAATTGAATCTCGACCTGATCTGCCACTGCATCCGCCAAGTCATCGCTTGTTGTAATCAGGACAGCACATGCTAATGTGTCATGCTCTGCCTGTGATAGCAGGTCAGCAGCAATTTCATCGGCATACGCACTTTCATCTGCTAAAATACAAATTTCAGACGGACCGGCAATCATATCAATGGCCACTTCACCGAATACTTCACGCTTCGCCAATGCTACGAATATATTGCCCGGGCCTGTAATTTTATCTACCGGAGCAATCGTTTCCGTTCCGTATGCTAATGCAGCAATTGCCTGTGCACCGCCTACTTTATAAATTTCCGTCACACCTAAAATATGTGCTGCAACGAGTACAGCTTCCGGCAATTTCCCGTCATTTCCTGCCGGTGAAGTAATGACAATGCGTTTCACTCCCGCCACTTGTGCCGGGATGACATTCATTAATACAGAAGAAGGATAGGCTGCAGATCCGCCAGGTACATATAATCCAACTGCATCAAGCGGTGTAATCCGTTGCCCTAAATATGACCCGTCTTCTAACGGCAACTGGAATCCCGTACGTTTTTGTTCATTATGATAGCGGTAAATATTATCTGCCGCTTCCTGTAAATCGCCGTATAATTGCGGATCAAAATTTTTCACCGCTTCAACGATTTCACTTTCGGCTACGCGTAAGTTTTCCGGTGCAAAGCCGTCCCACTTTTCACTGTAATATTTAATCGCCGCATCACCTTTTGTACGCACATCCTGAATGACTTCTCGTACCGTTTGCAGCTGCTGTTCATTGCCTTGCTCGAGTTGGCGTTTTAAAGAAATATCGTTATCCAAAATTGTTATTTTCATCTCGTTGGCCCCTCTTATTTCACACATTTTTTCAAGCGTGTAACTAAATCTTGAATGCGATCACTTTTCATGCGATAGCTTACAGGATTCGCGATTAAACGGGATGAAACTTCGGCAATATGCTCATATTCCACTAAGCCGTTTTCCTTCAGTGTACGACCCGTTGAAACGATATCGACAATGCGATCGGCCAGGCCAATCATCGGTGCCAGTTCAATCGATCCGTTCAGCTCAATAATCTCAACCTGCTCGCCGATTCCTTTGTAATACTTCATCGCAATATTCGGATACTTCGTTGCAATACGCGGCGCAATTTCGTTAATCGTTGTGTTTGGCAACCCTGCTGAAGCGATATAGCATTCGCTGATTTTCAAATCGAGCAGCTCATGGACAGTTCGGCGCTGCTCAAGTAAAACATCTTTACCCGCAATTCCAATATCTGCAACCCCATGCTCGACATAAACCGGTACGTCCATCGGTTTCGCTAAAATAAAGCGAATATTTTCCTCAGGTATTTCGATCATAAGTTTACGCGACATTTCCACTTCTTCAGGAAGGTTAAAGCCAGCCTCCAGCAACATTTCATATGCTTCTTCAAAAATACGGCCTTTTGGCATCGCAATTGTTAGCTGTGTCATTTGATTACGCCTCCCTGCTATTGTATTCATTAACGATTTTAAAGTGAGCTTTTAATGCTTCGATATTTTCGATGCCTTCATATGATTGGAAAGTCACTTGCTTTCCTTGTTCACGCAGCAGCTGGACTGTCTGTAAGGCTTCTGCAAAACGCTCAGCCGCAAACAATACAAGCACTTCATCTTTGTCGACGTTGATCTTTGGCATTGCTTCAAATACACGGTCAACACGTAAACCAAAGCCTGTTGCACCGGCTTGTGAACCAAAATGCTGCATTAAGCCGTCATAACGTCCGCCATTTCCTAATGGGAATCCGCTGCCTGAAGCAAACACTTCAAATAACATCCCTGTGTAATAACTCATATGGCTTGATAATGTGAAATCGAATGCGATGTACTCCTCATAGCCGGCAGCATCCAATATTCTGCCCAAATTTCGCATATATTCCAGCGCATCGTTTTTGCGAACATATTTTTCGATTGCTTCAATTGAAGGAAGGCTGATCGCATCTTCAATATAGGCTAACAGAGCATCGGATTTTGTTTTCGGCAAATCAAATGCCAGTACCGCTTCTTCAAATCCGACAAAATTTCGTTGTACAAGAAGATCATTTAAATCATCGGCCTGTGCATCGCTTTCTGTATAGTCCTTCAAAATACAGCTCAATACTCCTGCATGTCCGATTGTTACTTTGAAATCTGTAATTTGATAAGCCTTTACTAAATCGATTGCCGTCATGATCACTTCCGCATCGGCATACACGGAATTGTCACCGATCAGTTCAATCCCCATTTGATCGAATTCAGCCGGGCGCCCGCCTTCTCGCTGCTGCGCACGGAACACATTGGCAAAATAGGCAAGGCGTTGAGGAATTTTTTCTTTCAGTAATTTCGATGTTGCAACACGGGCAATCGGTGTTGTCATATCAGGTCGTAGTACAAGGGTATTTCCTTGGCTATCAACCAATTTAAAAAGTCGGGCATCGGAAATTGCAGATGCTTTCCCGACTGTATCGTAATATTCAACAGATGGTGTTTTAATAAATTCATAGCCGCGCTCACGTAGCATTGCTCGTCCTGTTGAGCGGATCAATTCAAGTTTTTCGTAAATTTCCGGTAACGTATCGCGCATTCCAAGTGGCTTCTCAAACATTTTAATCGATGACATTTTCACACATCCTAATTTTTATACTTGGTTAAATTCTGTATACTATACTTTAGTATACTAGAGTGTTAAATCACTAGTGTATGAAAGTATTTTACTGCTACTTATGTTCGTAGTCAATGGATTCATACAAATATTTAGTTAATTTAATTTTCTGATATATTTTTATATTATACATCATCTTTTGCCAAATTCAGTTATGTGGCGGAAAAGACATAAAAAAATATCCATCTCCGCTTTAGTGGGAAATGGATATTCTGCCATTAATTTTGCCAGACCGGCTTGTCATTCTTTTTTCGTTCTGCCATTTGTTCCGCAGTGAAAATAATGCGCATCGGGTTGCCGCCTGCCATTGCGCCTGCCGGTACGTCCTTATGTACCAATGTCGCCGCAGAAACAATTGCACCGTCACCTATTTTCACACCTGGTAAAATCGTCGAGTTTGCACCAACCATAACATTGCTGCCGATTTCGACATCACCGAGACGGTATTCTTCTATTAAATATTCATGCGCTAAAATTGTCGTATTAAAGCCGATGATCGAGTTATCGCCAACTGAAATACGTTCCGGAAACATGGAATCAGGCATGACCATCAATGCCAACGATGCCTCTTTTCCGATTTTCATTTTTAAAAATGAGCGGTACAGCCAGTTTTTCCAAGCCATAACCGGGGTAACCCGTCCAATTTGGATGACAATAAAGCATTTCATTACTTTCCAAAAGGAAACGGTATTATAAACTTTCCATAATGAATTCGCACCTTGAACTTTGTAGCGTTCTGTTCTGCGCATGCCTACTCCCCTTTCACAATATTCAATAAATCACGCATATGATGAAGCATATAAGTCGGCTTATAAGACATTAAATAATCGACACCTTTAGCAGACCACGCAACACCCGCTGTTCGGACACCTGCATTTTGCCCGCCTTCAATATCATGCGAATTGTCGCCGATCATGATTGCTTCATCTTTACCGACACCTAGCTTTTCTAGTGCTAATAGAACCGGTTCAGGATGTGGCTTTACTTGCTCCACATCATCAAAACCGACAATAACATCAAAATATTGTTCGGCACAAAGTACTTTTAAACCGCGGGCAAGGCTTTCTCTTGCCTTCGTTGAAACAATCGCCAGTTTGATGCCTAATTTGTGGAGCTCTTCCAAAGTTTCGACTACCGCATCATAGCTTGTCACTAAGCGGTCATGGTTAAGTGCGTTCCACTCTTTATATTTCCCGATCATGACATCGGTTTCGCCCGGTGTTAATTCGTCAAACGTCTGTTTTAATGACGGACCGATGAATCTTAGGCAGTCTTCTGTCGAATATTGCCCGGGAAATTTTTCGTCAAAAATATACATGAATGTCTGGACAATTAAATCATTGGTATTTAATAATGTGCCGTCAAAATCAAACAGCAAGGCTTTTGTTTTCATACTGAAGAATGCTCCCTTTTAAAAAACCGCTCGCACTAATGCAAACGGTGTTAAATAGTATTTCCCTAAATGGTGGTGATTTTTATTTTATGAATTATTTCCCTACTTAATAGGGGGTTGATTTCCAATTCAGGTCGGACGCTTTTCAGGGAGTCGCCTCCCCTCCATTCCAATCAACCAGCTTTAGTATTTAATTCGTTCTACTTACTTCCTAGCAAAATTATTTTTTCTTACTCTTCATTTTATTAGTAGTATTATTTTTCTTTTTAGTCGCTGCAGGTTTTTCCTCATCTAAATAGTGGATAACCGGTTTTACTTTCATACGGCGATAAACAATGGCAATAATACCGACTGTAATACCGATGATCGAAACGACTTGAGCTGAGCGCAAATCGCCTACTAAGTATAGGCTATCTGTACGTAAGCCTTCGATGTAGAAACGTCCGATTGAATACCAGATTAAATAGAAGAAAAACATTTCGCCGCGTCGCCAGTTTAATTTGCGGGCAAACAGCAAAATAACTAAACCGACTACATTCCATAATGACTCATATAAAAATGTCGGGTGTACATAGTTTCCGTCTTCACGTATGTACATTTGTTCGATCAGCCAGTTCGGTAAAAACAGGCCTTCCAAAAATTCTCGTGATACAGGACCGCCATAAGCTTCCTGATTCATGAAATTGCCCCATCGTCCAATAATTTGACCCACGAGAATACTCGGTGCTGCAATATCGGCCAGTTTTAAGAAGCTCACTTTGCGCTTTTTCGTAAATATGTATGCTGTAATAAACGCACCGATTAATGCACCATGAATCGCAATACCGCCATTCCAAATTTGAATGATACTGCCCGGATGCTGGCTATAGTAGTCCCACTTCATTACAACGTAATACACGCGGGCTGACAAGATTGAAATCGGAATCGCCCAAATGAGCAGGTCGGCAAAAAATTCAGGATCTAACCCACGTCGGACGGACTCTTTTTGTGCCAGGAAGTAGGCAACAAGAATCCCTACCCCGATAATGATTCCGTACCAGTTCACCGGTATTGGTCCTAAGTGGAATGCTACCGGATTAATTGCTAATAAATTTGTAACCATAAACTTCTCCCTTCAACTACCTATTAATAATCGTCTATATCATCATTCGGAACAAGCATATCGTCCAGACGACGTGAAAATTCCTCCGCTGCATTGACGCCCATTTTCTTCAGACGGTAGTTCATCGCAGCTACTTCAATAATTACGGATACATTTCGCCCTGGCTGTACTGGAATTGTCAGCTTCGTTACTTCTGAATCAATAATTTTCATCTTTTCCTCATCCAGCCCAAGTCGATCATAAAACTTATCCGGATCCCATGTTTCAAGCTCTATTATCAATGTAATACGCTTGTAGGGGCGCACTGCACTTGCACCGAACAGTGTCATAATATCAATGATTCCAATACCGCGAATTTCCAGCAGATGTTCCAATAATGGCGGCGGGAATCCAACAAGCATGTTTTCGCCTTCCTGACGAATTTCCACACTATCATCTGCCACTAACCGATGCCCTTTTTTTACAAGCTCAAGTGCCGTCTCACTTTTACCGACACCACTTTTCCCAACAATAAGAACACCAATGCCATATACATCAACAAGAACCCCATGAATGGCAGTTGTCGGGGCAAGCTTGCTTTCCAAAAAGTTCGTCAGTCGGCTCGAAAATCTAGTAGTCGTCAGCTTCGTAACGAGCACCGGGACATGATTTTCATTTGATGCATCAATCAGTTCCTGAGGCACGTCCAAACCGCGCGAAATAATAATCGCCGGTGTTTCATCCGAGCAAAGCTGCTTCATCCGGCTTCTTTTTTCCTTTTCAGGCAACATTTCAAAAAACGAGAGCTCTGTTTTACCTAACAGCTGAACACGGTCAGCTGGATAATGTGTAAAATAGCCGGCCATTTCCAACCCTGGGCGGGATATATCGCTCGTCGTTATGTATCGTCCAACCCCGGCTTCCCCGCTGACTAGCTCCAAATTAAATTTTTCCATAACATCTTTCGCAATTACTTGAATCATAAATTTGGTACGCTCCTATCTTCTAGCATCTCCACTGTATTTTATCATGTCTATTCCATTTCCAATATATAACGCGCTTAGTTTTTTAAATTATCAATCACATCACTTAGTTACTCGCTGTAAAGGTAAAAAAAGATGAAGCAAATAAAGCTCCATCTTTTTTATGTATACATTACTTTAATGTTGATAAATACTCTGCAGCTGCTTCCGCTTTTTCGCCTTTTACAATCCCAGGAGGCATACGGTCTTTACCATTTAAAATAATATCCAAAATCTCTTCTTCCGAATATTTAGCCCCTAATTGATTCAACGCTGGCGCACTGCCGCCTTGTAATTGACCGCCATGACAAGTTGCACATGATTGCTGAACAACACTTTTCCCGTCGATTTCAGCTGTTTCGCCGTTTGAAGCCGAATCATCTCCACCGCACGCAGCAAGGAAAATTGCTGAACCGAAAACTAATGTAAGTAAACTCTTTTTCATTCTGAACCCCTCCAAAAATGAACTACTATTCATTGCACTACCAATTATAACAAACTTATACTTTTTTGAAACCTTCGCCTAGCACTTCATATGCGTCCGAAACGATGACAAATGCTTGAGGATCAACATTTTTTAAAACTTGTTTCAACCTTGTGAACTCTGTTTGATAAACAACGACCATTAATACCGGGCGTTCCTCACCCGTATACCCGCCAAATGCCGGAAGTCTCGTAATCCCGCGATTGATCTCTTTATAAATCGCATCGCGCACATCCGTTTCTTTTTGTGTAATAATGTAAACCATTTTTGATTGGCTGAAACCTAGCTGTACAATATCAATCGTTTTTGTCGTGACATATAGACCAATTAACGCATACAGTCCTTTTTCAAGGTCAAACACAATTGCCGCACTAACCGCGATCAGGCCATCAATGAACAGTACACTTGTCCCTAATGTTAAGCCTGTATATTTCGTAATAATTTGAGCAAGCAAATCCGTACCGCCAGTTGAAGCATTCCCTTTAAAAACAAGACCTATCCCTAAACCGACAACAATCCCGCCAAAGATAGCCCCTAATAACGGGTTCAGCGTCCAAGGATCCCAGCTCTCCGTTAATATAACGAAGAATGGAAGAGCAATCGTACCAATAAAGGATTTAATCCCGAATTTTTTCCCTAGTACAAGCACGCCTGCTATAAATAAAGGAATATTAAATGCATACTGAACAATCCCGGCATTCCACCCGAACATTCCATGCAGGATTGTACTGATCCCGCTTACTCCACCGGATGCAACCTGGTTTGGAAATAAAAACACATTAAAGCCGAACGCAATGACTGCTGCGCCGACAATGACAAATACATATTCCATTACACTGCTTTTCACTGAACTCTGTGAGCTATATGTCATACAAATCCTCGCTTCTTTTGTAAATTCCATTGAATTATAACAAATCCTACATTAAATGAGAACTTCATCTAACTAAAGGAAAAGCGCCCCATAAAAGGACGCATTCTTTTTTACTTTTATTGGATTATTAATGCCTCATCAACCCATACTTTCACTTCTTCATACATCGGCAAAAGCCCGTCGACAGGTATGTTTAATTGCTGTGCTAAAGGAATAATAATTTCCCACTCCAATTTACTTAAAGCGGTAGCAAACTGTAAATACGGCGTCATCTCCGTATATTCACCGGAGATTGTTTCCAAAATCATTTCCGATAGCGGCAATTGTGTAATGATTGCATTCATCGGGCACTTTAATAAGGAATCGATCAATGAAAACAGACCAACTAAAAAATACTCAGAGAAATTCTTTTTGTAATTAAGGCGGGCAATTTTTTCACATGCTTTTGCTCGGAACAAGGATGCATACATTAACTCCTGAAATACATCGTTATTTCGCTTCACGTCAGATTCACGCATCGCCAGTAAATATATCCATCTCCGCAACTCCGTTAACCCTAGTAATAAAATAGCCTGCTTAATCGAGCGGACTTTCGTTTTCGAACGTCTTGACGAACCATTGATTAATTTGAGCAAACGGTATGATAATGAAATTTCCCGTTCAATATTGTTCGCCAATACATCAATATTTGCTTCATCATCCCGCAACAACGAGATGATCTGGAAATATTGAAACAGATTTGCCGGTATGTCTCTAGCCGTCAGTATTTGCGGTTTTTCAAAGAAATAGCCTTGAAATAGAAAATAACCGGATTCTTTGGCCATTTCATACTGCTCACGCGTTTCTACTTTTTCTGCCAGTAGTTTAATATGAGGAAATTTCGTTTTTATCGTATTTTCAATTGCCGCTCTCTCATTTTCACCTGTATGTAAAAAATCGATTTTTATATAATCAATGTGCCGAAAGAGCTCATCATAAATCAGAACTTCTTCATTAACGACAAAATCATCAAGCGCAATTTTATTCCCCGCATTTTTTAATTGTTTAAGCCGTTCAATTAACGCCATTGTAATCGGAATATCTTCCAATATTTCAATGACAATTTGTCCATGCTCAATAAAATCCACTGATTCCTGCATAATCAGGGTTTCCGTAAAATTAATGAATGATGGCTTTCCATTGGCTACTTCTTTAATGCCGATTGACAGAAATGAATTGATTAGCAGCTCAACGGTTGCTGTATCTGCATCAATATTCGGAAACTGGTTGGTGTAATTATTTCGATACAACAACTCATAAGCTACGATTTCTTCATGTCTGTTAAATATAGGTTGTCGCCCAACAAATACTTCCATTTTGTAATTTCCCCAATACTCGTATATTTTCTCTCTATTAATTATGGAATTTGCTGTTATTTTGCAATTTTCCAATGTACTATAAAATTAGATTAACAAAATTCAAGGAGGCAGTAAATGTGAACACTGTAAAATACGAGCAAAAAGACTTTATTGCATATGTAACACTTGATCGCCCCGATATGTTAAACGCTTTTAATTATGAAATGCTGGAACAATTACGCAATGTTATTGAATCCATTCAAATCCACCCTGATATTCGTCTTGTCATCATTACAGGTTCCGGTGATAAAGCCTTTTCGGTTGGTGCGGACTTAAAAGAAAGAAAAACATTGCCGGATACACTTGTGAAACGTAACTTAAACCGGTTCGGGGAAGTATTCACGCTCATTGAGCAATTACCGCAACCGACGATTTGTGTATTAAATGGCTATGCCTTTGGTGGCGGGCTTGAGCTTGCACTTGCTTGCGATTTCCGTATCGCGGCTGAAACGGTTTCCCTCGGCTTAACGGAAACAGGCTTAGGCATCATTCCGGGAGCTGGCGGAACACAGCGACTGCCCCGCTTAATCGGTGAAGCAAAAGCATTGGAGCTTATTTTGACAGCAAAACGAATGACTGCACATGAAGCACTTGACTATGGTGTCGTTACGAAAGTGGCACCGGTCGAAAGTTTACATGAAGTGACGGCCGACTTTGCCGCACTAATTTTACGAAATGCACCGATCGCAATACAGCAAGCTAAATTTGCTGTAAAACAAGGGATGAAAACAGATATTCAAACAGGTCTCCAAATCGAACGAAAAGCCTATGAACTGACGATTCCAACTGAGGACCGCATTGAAGCACTGAATGCATTCGCCGAGAAAAGAACTCCTCAGTTTAAAGGTAGATAAATTTATACTAAAGAAAACAGGGCCCCCTCTAGTAGGAAGCCCTGTTTTATCTTTTACAAGTATTTCTCAAACCATCCTGTAATTTGCTCAAGTCGTTCTAATCGTAAGTTCGGGATACCTGTACGTGATAAGTTATGGTCACATTCAGGGAAACGGACGAAGCCGACCTCTTTGCCCATTTTCTTAAGCGTAATATAAAGTTGCTCTGCCTGCTCAATCGGGCAGCGGAAATCACGTTCACTGTGCAAAATAAGCAGCGGTGTTTCCACATTAGCCGCATATTTCAACGGTGAGTGGTGCCACAATTTTTCCACATCATTCATATCTGCGAGCATTTGCCATTCAGAAAAATAATAACCGATATCCGATACGCCGTAGAAGCTGATCCAGTTTGAGATCGAACGTTGGGTAACAGCTGCTTTAAAGCGGTTCGTATGACCAACAACCCAGTTCGTCATAAAGCCGCCATAGCTTCCGCCAGTAATTCCTAAACGTGACTCATCGATCCATGCATAGTTTTCCAGTGCATAATCAACACCAGCCATAATATCTTCATAGTCCCCATCGCCATAATTGCCGCGTACACCGTCAACAAACTCCTGGCTGTAACCATGACTGCCTCGTGGGTTTACGTAAAGCACGCCATACCCTTTCGCCGCTAATAGCTGCATCTCATGGAAAAACGTATTCGCATATAAAGTGTGCGGTCCGCCGTGCACTTCAACAATTAACGGATATTTTTCCCCTTCTGTATACTGTGCAGGCTTCATGATCCAACCATGTACAGTTAAACCGTCTTTTGATGTATACGAAATTGCTTCAGGTTCAGACAGCGTAGTCTCTTGTAAAAACTTTTCGTTAAACGTTGTTAACTGCTTACGATCACCTGTTGTAATATCAAAGTCAAACAGCTCCCCAGGGAATGTTCCATTGGATACCGTCATTAATGCACGGTTACCGTTATTAAAGATCGCATAGCCGTATACATGCTCATTTTCTGGTGACGCAGGATAAAGTGCACCCTCCAATGTTGCATAATATAAGCGGATATCCCCTTCAGTCGATACTTGGAAATACAAATCATTGTTTTCTGTCCATACTACAGACGGAGCCGACACACCTTGCTGAATGTCTGCAACCGCATAGTCGCCAACCGGCAAGTCCAGCATTTCCGTCAACTTTTGAGTCGTTTTCGTTTCGGTATCATAAATATAAACATGTCCATGTGTAGCATTTCTGAATGTATGATCCGAACCGCCAAATGCAATGTAGCGGTCATCAAATGAAAACTCAGCCCCGCCAAAGTAGCCGTCTTCGTCTATTAGAACTGTTTCTTCTTTCGTATCTACATTAACTAGATAAAGCGGTGTACGGAACACATCATCCGTATTTTCTGCACGGTTCACACCGATCACCAATGTTTTCCCGTCATGTGAAATACCTTGTAAGCTATGTGAATAATCGCCTTTTGTAAAAGTATTCACTTCTTTCGTAGCTAAATCAACCGAAGCAATTTGTGAATAGCGGTCCTGTTTCAATAACCCGATACTATCTGCTTTGTATTTCATTTTATCCACGACATAGGCTTTCGGGAATTTCGTATCTTCCTTTTCTTCCGCTTTCGTAATATCCAGCCCTTTTTTAACTGTGCTTGTAATCCAAACTTTCTGGCCACAAGGACTCCATAAAAATGAATTTACACCATTTGGAAGTGTCGTAATTTCCTGTGCTTCCCCACCACGGCGGTTTAATATGTATAGTTGCTGTTTTTCATTGCGCTTTACTAAAAATGCGACTTGTTTGCCGTCCGGTGACCACTCGGGATTCGTCACACGTTCATTGCCGTATGTCCATTGTGTTGTTTCCCCTGATTCCAGGTCGATATGGAACAGATGAGCATTGTAATTATTTTCTTCTTTATTAATCACTGTTCGAATAAATACCGCCTCTTGCTCATTTGGCGCAAGTACCGGATTTGTAATAGATTGAATTTCGAACAAGCTTTCTTTTGTAATATACTTCGTCATTAAAACACCTCTTCATTTATTTCGATTCCCGTAATAACAATGTACCATCTTTTATTTGAAATTTCAAAATATAAAATATAAATATATAGAATAAAAGTTTATCCTTCTTCTCATAGAGATTCTTATTTAGTTCCGGTTTTCTTTTGGCGGGGGCCGCATAGCAGCAGTAAAGGCACGCCGTAAACGTCGCACCTTTACTGCTGCTATTATTGCGGCTTGGGACTCCCGCCAAATCAATAGTGTCCGGCTCTAAACCGTAACGCCCTTTAGTCGGCGCTTACAGTGGTAGGCGCCGGTTCTACGCACAAAGTTAATCTTTCTTTATAAAAAAATGATAGCCCTTGTTACAAAAAATTTCTCTCCTTTCTAAAAAGGAGATACTTTATGAGAAAGTAGGCGCCTTGCGAATGCACAGCGCCTCCCGATATAAGCAACGATTGAAACAACGGTACTTTAAGATTGGCAGGCGTCTCAAAAAGCACGAAGAAAAGTCGCAAAGACATGTGCAACATGGCTTGGTGACTTTTGTGCTTAGCCCGCCAATAACCACCGGAACATTATAAGAAGCTTTATGAGGACAATCCCTCAACCGGCACCTTTTTATTTTTCAATTTTTAAAAAACACCCGCCACAAAGTATGGCAGGTGTTGGAATGTTATGTTCTTGCGATTTCTTTTAAAGAACGGCGCAGAATTTTGCCTGTTGTGTTTTTTGGCAGCTCGTCCAAAATTTCAATAACAGTCGGCACTTTGTATTTCACAATACGGTCTGCACAAAATTCGCGAATCGCTTCTATTGTTAAAGTCGGATCCTTTAATACAACGTAAGCATTTACCGCCTCACCGAAATCCGGATCCGGGAAGCCTACTACAGCCGCTTCCACAATTCCTTCATGTGAGAACAATACTTCTTCTACTTCACGAGGATAAACGTTGTAACCGCCTACAATAATCATATCTTTTTTGCGGTCTACAATATAAAAGTAATCTTCCTCATCTTTTGTTGCTAAGTCACCTGTATATAACCAGCCATCACGAATCGTCACTGCTGTTTCTTCCGGCATGTTGTAATAGCCTTTCATGACATTCGGTCCGCGCACGATCAGTTCGCCTACTTCCCCAACGCCCACTTCATCCCCATTTTCGTCGACCACTTTATTTTCAACATTGCTGATCGACTGTCCGATTGACCCTGGTTTACGGTCACGGTCAATCGGATTGAAGCATGTAACCGGTGAAGCTTCAGATAAGCCATATCCTTCAGAAATCCGTACATTGAACTTTTGTTCAAAGTTAAGCAGCAATGAAACAGGTAATGAGGCACCACCTGAAATCGCCATACGAATTGTTGAAAATGCGGCAACATCCGCTTTGTCATATTGATAAAGGAAATTGTACATCGTCGGAACGCCCGCAAATACCGTCGCTTTATAAGCCGAAATCAACTCGAAAATTTCTCCCGGACTAAAGCGTGGCGCTAATAAAATTGTTGCTCCGCGTGTTAACGGTGAATTGACAACTACCGTTAATGCAAAGACGTGGAAAACCGGCAATGTTGCCACAATACGGTCTTCTGATGTCATTTTTAAGTAATCGCCAATATCTCTGGCATTCGAGAATAAATTGTTATGTGTCAGCATGGCACCTTTCGGATGACCTGTCGTACCGGAAGTATATAGAATTATCGCCGTATCATCAGGCGCTACTTCTACTGGATCCGTTGTACGTGCTGTTGTTGCTAATACTTGTGAAAACAGCTTCGTCTTTTCTTTTGCTCCATCTGAAAGCGCGGCATATTTTTCGCCGATGTCTTCTGTCGTTTCGCAAATGATATATTGTTCTACTTGTGGGAATCTGTGCACCCCTGCTTCCACAAGCGGTAATAATAAATCAAGTGCGATGACAACCTTTACATCACCATTTTGGATGATGTACGAGATTTCTTCTGCTGTATAGATTGGATTAATCGGAATTGCCACAGCACCAATACGCATTGATGCGTATAAACTGATGATGAAATGCGGTGTATTACCTAATAAAAACGCGATATGGTCGCCCTTTTTTACACCTAAATCCTCCAAAGCAGCTGCAAATCTTGCAACCGATTGCTCCAATTCACCGTAAGATGTGCCTTTACCTAAAAAGTAGTACGCTGTTTTTTCTGGTTGTTCGAAAGCTTGTTGTCTTACCTTTTCAACTAAATTCAATACACCCATCCCCCTATGCGTAAAATGAAAAAATATTCACTCTATTAGCATTATAGAATAAGTATATTAATAAAACAATATGAAAATCTCGTTTATTCATAAATATTGTACTAAAATCATTTTTTCTCTATTTTAAACTCATCCGCGCACATGTGAAATATAACGCCAGCGGATTAGGAAAAAGTAGACAATTTGGATTAGGGCAAACATTGTAAACGAAAATACGACTTCTTTTACGATCGATAAATTCATGACATCGTTCAGTACGGCTTGCACAACATAGAACGCAAATGCACTATGTACAAAGGCTAATCCCCATGGTAGGAAAAATTGAATCATTAAATTTCTCGTAATAAGACGCTTTAGTTCTTTACCGCTTAACCCTACTTTAATGAGCATATCGAACTGCTTTTTCTCTCGGTCCAAGTTTGCATATATTTTAAAATAAATAAAACTTCCTGACGCAAGTAGAAACACAGCTACTACTAATATACCGATGAGTGTTAATAAAGAATACGTAGCTAATATATAAGAATAATTTAATCCGGCATTTTCAAAGTAAAACGGCAATGTATATTCACTGTTGATCAGATAATCGCGGGCGACCATCTGCTGAATATCAATTCCGACATTTTCCGTTTCGGTCCAGTTAGGAATATCAAACGTAAATAAATGATAGCCAGGCTCGACATATGGTGCCATCTCAAACTCATTTGTCAGCTTTTCAAAGTCTTCATCACTAATAATGATGGAGTTACTGCTAATAATAGCTGTCGGGAAAAACATTTTCGGGTACACACTGTTAATCGTCAGGTCCACGTTATTTTCCTTCAGCACTGTCTTTACTTCCGTCTTCTCCAGCTTTTCAATCGAATCTTCCGAATAAGGAATGAACATAGCTTCCCCGCTTTTTAAATTCACGAGAGGATATTTATATGAAAACAGTAGATGATTAATATCCGTTTCCCGGAAAACTTCAACCGGATTTGATGTATACGATGATGTTTGACGCATAACCGTAAAGCGCGTCATATGATAACTGATGTCATTAAACTCAAGCTCATCGATTATCGATAAAATATGTTCAATTTCATAAGGATTATCCATTTCCCCTTTATACATAAGCCCGATCGGATTGATTTTGTCATACTGTGATGTGTAAGAAGACATCGCCGATAAAATACCGACTGTTAAAAAGGCAAGTGTTGAAACAAGTGTCACTATGAAAAACATGCGTGAGTTGAAACGTAAAATCTGCACCTGTTCGGCGATTGCCAGCATGCGTGCCCGTCTCCAGTAAAACGGCTTATGTCCCTTCAACCGGTCAATAATATAAAGTGTCGTATCGGAAAAGAAATAATACGTCCCCAATGTCACGAAAACAGGGATCAGTAATGTATACGAAAAAATAGATGACTTCGTTGTGATGAGTGCAAGACCGTATCCACATAAAATAAGGATGATTCCTAAAATGGCATTACGCTTTGAATAGGTCGCTGCAGCATCCACAAACTTTGGCCCTCTTATAAAGTTCCGTATTTTAATATCCGGTGTAAAAAGGATGCTCAACATCGAGATAATAACAAATGCGCTTAAATAAACGAATAATGTCAACACAAACGGCTCCCATGACAAATAGAGCGGCAACGAATTTAAATTTAAAATTTCACGGACAATCATAAAGAAAAATTTTGAAAATGCGAATCCGAATACAATACCGGAAATACATGAAAAAATCCCGATTGTCATTGTTTCGATGATAACGAGTTTTCCTAACTGATTCCGGTCCATCCCAAGATGAAGTAAAATCGCAAACTCTTTAGACCGCGCTTCCAAAAAGGCACGCATCGAGTAAAAAATAAAAAACCACGAAAACAGCACGAGAACGATTTCAGCAAAAACCATTCCGGCGATCGATACTTCCCCTAAAAAACCTCGTTCAATTTCAGGATGAAACATGAGCATCGAATAAATAAAGAACACAAAAACACTGAAAAAGCTGGCCATAAAGAAGGCGGCATAGTTACGAAAATTCCGGAAAACGTTACGGTAAGCGAATTGAAGAAAAGTCACCTACATGTCCCCCTAATAAACTTAATACATTTAAAATGCGCTGGAAAAATGTTTGGCGACGATCGTCTGTATAAATTTCATTGAAAAACTCACCGTCTTTAATAAAAATTACACGATCGCAATAACTCGCTGCAATCGGATCATGTGTCACCATTAAAATCGTCGTATCATTTTCTTTATTCATTCTTGCTAAAAGCTCCAGCACTTCTCGCGATGCATTCGAATCCAGATTCCCTGTCGGCTCATCGGCTAAAACGAGCATCGGGTGATGGATCAGTGCACGTGCAATTGCTGTTCTCTGGGCTTGTCCTCCTGATATTTCATTCGGACGCTTCATTAAAATTGACGTTAAATCGAGCAGCTCACTTAAATAGTGCAGCCGTTCCTCCATGACAGATATCGGCTGTTCATCAATTGTCAGCGGTAAAATGATATTTTCCTCCACCGTCAATGTCGGCAGCAGGTTAAAGTCCTGGAAGACGAAGCCGAGCTGGCGGCGTCTAAAATAGGCTAGTTCCTCACTATTAAGCTTTTGCGGTTTCATGCCATTAAAGACAATCTCTCCGGATGTCAGCGTATCGATCATGGATACCATATTTAACAACGTCGTTTTCCCGCTGCCGGATGGACCCATAATTGCGACAAATTCACCCTTTTCTACTTCAAAACTAAGCTGGTTGAGTGCTCGCTTCGTCACTTTTCCTTCATAAACTTTCGTAGCATCTTGTATTTGTAAAATAGACATAGTAACTCCTTTTAACCAAGTCTGTTTCTTTCAATCAATAATAATCCCTCATGACTGAAAAATTACTTCAATTTGTGTACCTTTACCAACTTCCGATGTAATTAAAAGCTGGTGTCCGAGCTTATCACAAATCTCCTTTGCGATATAGAGTCCCATGCCGGTAGATTCTCCGCTTTTCCGGCCGTTTTCACCGGTAAAGAAAGGCTTCATTACACGAGGTAAATCGGATCTAGGAATACCGACTCCTTCATCACGTATGAACAAATGGACATGCTGTTCTTTTTGCACCGCCGTAATATACAATTTTTTATTCGGCTCAAATGTATATTTCACCGCGTTCGTAATGAACTGCCCAATAAGGAAGTTCAGCCACTTCATATCACTCATGACGATTAACTCTTCGTCAATGTTCACTTCCGGAAACACTCGGTTGGCGATAAACAGACGTTTATGTTCATTAACATTTGCCATGATTGCAGATTTTAAAGGCACTTTTCCGATTTGCATATCATCCGAAAAGTTTTCCAGACGTGCATTCACTAAAACCATTTCAAGACCGCGCTTCAAACGTTCGGTTTCCTCCTGAACACTTTTTTTATCCAGCTCTTCTTCCTGCTGCAGCAAAAGCTCCAAAACAGAGACAGGGGTTTTCATCTGATGTACCCACTGGTTCATAAATTTATATTGTCTGGATTGTGCCGCATAAAGCGCCTGCACTTCATGCTGATACAATTTGTACAGCTCATGCAAATAACGCTCTGTCTCCATATATTCCGTTGTTTTCGCATTCTTTTGAAGCGCATCTTCCATCGTTTGCGGCAGCGTGGAAATCTTCGCTAAATAACGGCGTCTCAGCATATAGCGCACGACTAAAAATGAGACAATTAGAAGAAGGCTGATCGCAATCGCATAAATGGCCGTAGTGACACTGCGAAAGCCATCCAGCCAAAATAACGAAATTAAAAATAATGTGAGGGCGATTTGAAAAATCAGGTAGGAAAGATGTTCCTTCACAAATAATTTGATCGCCATTACATTTCCTCCGAGCTTAATAAGAAGCGGTACCCTGCTCCGCGCACAGTTTCAATAGCAGATGAAATGCCATAATCGGCCAACTTCTTTCGAACACGCGTCATATTTACATTTAATGTGTTTTCATCAACAAAAGCCTGATCATCCCACAATTCCTCCAACAGCTGTTCGCGTGACACCACTTTTGGCGCCTGACCCATTAATAATCCTAAAATGACACATTCCTTCTTTTGAAGCGGAACGACAAGAACCCTCAATTGAAGTTCCATCCGTTCCAAATACAATGTAAGCTGTCCTTGTACAATTTTCCGCTCTTCCTGTCTTGCAGAATATTCTCCGTATGTACGACGTAAATGGCTGCGAATTTTAGCGAGTACGATTTCATAGTTAAACGGCTTCGTTATAAAGTCATCTCCACCATTTTCCAATGCAAATATTTGATCCATTTCCCCCGAGCGAGCCGAGATAAATAAAATCGGACATTTCGTAAATTGTCGTAGTTCCCGGCACCAATAGTATCCGTCATAGGAAGGTAAATTAATATCGAGTAAAATTATATGAGGTGAAAATGCTAAGCATTGTTCCATTAATGAATCAAAGTCTTTAATCGTTTCGACTTCATACTGGTATTTTCTTAATGTGTCTGCCAATAGTGCAGCTATTTTAGGATCATCCTCAACGATGAAAATTCGATGTTTTTCCATCTGAATGACCTCCTTTTCAATAGGTTTTCAACTAAAATATCCCTACATAAGTTAATTGTTCATATTGTTCCATTGTATCAAAAAAAGGGGGCTCCCGAAAACAGGAGCCTCCTTTTCTACACACTCTATTACATTCATGATGACTGCAGAATCTGCTAGTAAATTAAATGAAGGAAATCCTCTTCCGTAATCCCGCCAAAGTATACCGGGATTTCAATATCTTTCAGCTTTTCTGCAATTGCGGCACGGTCATATTTCGTTCCGACTAAAAGTTCTCCAACCTCATCTACATCACCAACACCAAAGAAATCTCCGAAGATTTTTGCCTCTTCAATGACCCCTTTATTCACTTCCAGGCGAATATCTAAGCTGCCTGAAGGGAAACGCTTCGTTTTTTGAATGTTAAAGCGTGGTGATTTTCCGTAATTCCATTCCCATAACTGGTAACGGTTTTTTGAAATTTCATGGATGTTGTCCCAATCTTCTTCCGTCAGCTCGTAATATTGAATATTTTCCTCGCCACCGAAAATCGATTTTAAAATTTCCATACGGAACTCTTCTACCGTAATTTTTTCTGGAAGGAAATCAATGATGTTCGCAACACGCGAGCGCACTGATTTGATTCCTTTTGATTCGATCTTGTCCTGTTTTACTTTAAGGGAGTTCACGACAGCATCAATATCCAGGTTGAACATAAGTGTCCCATGGCTGAACATACGACCACGCGTTGAATATTGGGCATTGCCTGAAACCTTTTTCCCTTCAGCCAAAATATCGTTACGGCCTGAAAGCTCAGAGTTAACCCCTAATTTTGCAAGTGCATCAACAACAGGCTGTGTGAATTTTTTATAGTTGCTGAAGCTGTTGCCGTCATCCTTTGTCAGGAAGCTGAAGTTCAGATTGTTTAGATCATGATAAACTGCCCCACCGCCGGAAAGACGACGTACTACAATGATTCCGTTTTCTTCAACGTAATCTGTGTTAATTTCTTCAATCGTGTTTTGATTTTTTCCGATGATAATCGACGGCTGATTAATATAAAACAGTAAAAAATCATCCTTTTCGATATCCATGTTTTTCAGTATATACTCTTCTATTGCCAAGTTAATACGTGGATCTGTAATTCCTTTATTATCGATAAAATACAAGAGGCTCACTCCTTCAAAAATCGTCCATTTATATTTTAACTTAATTTAGGCATTTTGTGTTGACGAATTAAATCTGTTATAATACAATACAATATATAAACAGAAGTAATATAACAGAAACTTAAAGGAGGCATGCACAATGTTAGAAAACGTAGTGGAATTTTTCAAGAATTTACCTGATAAAATTTGCGTTCAATGCGGTGATAAAATCGAAGAACAAAGCGAGTGCTACAGCAACAATTGTGATAAATGTAACTCTCTTTAATTCTTTACACACTGTTTAATTCGTATTACTGACAACTTCATCTTAGAAATAGGATGAACCTATAATAGCTTACTTGAACCACGAGCTCGCTCAATGCTCGTGGTTTTTTCTGTATAAAAAAGCATGGATTCAAGTAATTACCCGAATCCATGCTTTTTCTTTTTATAGTTCTGTTTGTTGATTTGAATAACGTTTTTTATAAAGCAATGCAAAGTAACCGAACGTGATTGCTAAGCATGAAATCATAACTGCACCTAAAATCGACCAGTTAAACATTAGGAATGATGTATCACCAGTGGAAATGGCTGCTTTGAAGCCTTGTACAGAGAATGTCATCGGTAAAATTTTATTGAAGAAATGCAATTGCTCTGGTACTAGTTCAATCGGGAATGTCCCTGCACTTGTTGTTAATTGAAGAATCAACACCACGATAGCAATAAATCGTCCTGGATCACCAAATATAGATACAAGCAATTGAACCATAGCCAAGAATGTAAAGCTAGTTATAATCGTTGTCAGAATGAACTGCGGCATATTATTTACCTCAAGTCCAAGCCCCCAAACGACAATTGCAATCGTTATAAATGACTGCACCAATCCAACACCGATTAATACAGTTACTTTACTTACAAACCAGCTTGCACTATTTTTCGGGATAATGGCTGGTTCAACTAATGGGAATACAATTGAAATTAATAATGCCCCAACGAATAATCCTAAAGAAATAAAGTATGGTGCAAAACCTGTACCATAATTCGGTACATGGTTCACGGAATCTTTTTCGACTTCCACTGGAGAACCGACCATATTGTACGTGTCTTCAGTCGGATTTACAGCGGCTTTTTCGCCAGCTTCCGTTAACTTTTCAGATAAAGTTGTCGTACCATCCTTCAACTCTTTCGTACCATCCGCTAAAGTAGTAGAACCTTGTGCCAACTCACCTGACTTTTCTGCCAATAAGCTCGTACCGTCATATAATTTATTCGAACCATCAACTAATGTGTTCAAACCTTGTGCTAATGTGTTGGCACCTGTTGCAGCACTTGATGCGCCTGCTGTTAATTCATTTAGCTTTTCTGCGATAGTTGTATTGCCTTGTGCTAATGAATTGGCACCTGCTATCAGCTGTGCTGAATTTTGCTGTAATTGTGCAACTCCTGCAGTTACTTGTTGTTGCCCTGCATTTAATTTACTTGCACCTTCACTCATTGCCGCGATTTTATCGTCCAATCCGTTTGTTCCTGCGTGTAGCTGGCTTAAACCGCCACTTACTTGTTTACTGCCTTCTTGCAGCTGTCCTAATGCAGCTTTTAGTGCTGCTTGATTTTCTTCAGGCAACATAGGTAATATCGCTTCCAGTTGCCCCGCCAACTGATCCATACCCCCTGCTACATTAGCTGAACCATCTGCGAGCGCTTTTACTTTGTCATCGATATTCGCTGTACCTTGTGTTAATAAGTTCAGGTTTTCAGCTAAACTTGCCTGACCGGATGTAATGTCCTTTTGTCCGTTTGCTACTTGTGCAACACCATCCGTATAGCTTTCAATACCTTGCTGCAATGTATTGGCGCCATCTGCTGCAGATTTTGCTCCTGTTTCAAGTTGGTTGCTGCCATCCGCAATTTTGGCTACACCTGCCGCCAGATCGGAAGCACCTTTCGCAGCATTTTTAGCACCAGTAACTAAAGCGTCTGTACCATCAGATAATTGAACAGAGCTTGATGCCAATTGTTCTAAATAGCCTTTCAGCTCATCAGCGCCATCCGCCAGCTTCGCGGCACCTTCATCCAGTTCCCCTGCTCCATCTGCTGCCTCGGTAAAACCGTCACCAAGCTGTGTAATGGAATCAAATAACTTTTCTGCATATGTTGCTGAAACTTGCGTATTTACTTCCGCTTTAATGCGATCCATTGCAGTTTCACCAATTTGTGCACCTAAAAAGTTGAAGCCTTCATTTGGAATATAATCAATAACCAATTTTTGTGGTTCATCATCTAATAATGTAGTTGCATGCTCTGAGAAGTTTTCCGGAATTTTAATTAAGATATAATATTTTTGATCCTTTAATTTTTGGTCCGCTTCCTTTGCGTCAACTTCCTCAAACCGGAATTGCTCGCTATCTATCAGCTTATCAACCAATGTTTGACCGAGCTCCATTGTTTCCTCATCCATCACAGCACCTTTGTCTTCATTGACAACGGCAACCGGCAAGTCCTTTAAATTGGCATATGGATCCCAAAATGCCCATAAGAACATCCCGCTGTACATAACAGGAACAAATAGAACGGCAATAACTGAAATAAGCATTTTCTTAGTTTTAAAAATCTTCAGCCATTCTGCTTTTATCACACTAATTTCCTCCTTATAAAACTATATGACCAATATCGTCATTCGGTCATTTCATGGTAAAAAGAAACCACTTCACCAGGAAGTGACTACTAATTTTTCTTTGCCAAACCACGGAAAATGGTTTCGCTGAATAATGTCAAAATTTCTTGTTCGTTGAGTGGTTCATTATGCGTCAACTGCCAATCCACAATAAAAGCCAAATACGATTTAAACAATAAAAAGGCTACATGCTCAGGATTACAGTCAATAACCTCATCTTTTGCAATGCCGTTGCGAATGCGCATCGAGACGTATGAAATGATTTCCGACTCGATTTTCAACAGCATTTGCTGTACTTCAGGTGTGCCCAGTGCTCTTTCCTCATCTATTAGTTTGGCAAACAGTAAATGACGCTCACGGAACTGCAGCATTTTCATCAATGCTGTATGGGCATTTTGCATAAAGCTCGCATTTACATCGATTAACTGATCTGTTTCGCGCTTCATTTCACCGATTAAATGGAATACAACTTCCTGAAACAGCTCTTCTTTATTTTTAAAAAAGGTATAAATAGTCCCTTTTCCTACATTTGCAATTTTAGCAACTTGTTCAATCGTTGTTGCTTTATATCCAAATAATGTGAAGGATTTTGTAGCAGCTATTAAAATTTCATGTCGACGATCCATAAATCCACCTCCTCAAAAAGTGACCGAATGAACACTTCGGTCATTCAGTCACTATTATACACCGTTTTTCTTATATTGCAATATTTAATGGTTATGATCTTCTTCTTTTTCTTCTGTATTTTCTTCATTATGTTCTTCTTCGTGTTCCATCGAATTAGAGCTTGTATCTTCCAGCACTTTGCTCATATCAGGATTGCCGACGATCAGCTCCTGCTTTGGCATCACGTGCATTCCGCGCGCAGTCGTATGGGCAAACATATAGTATACGCCATCATGGTCAAACGTATAGTCAGCGACATAGATTCCGTCTTCTGTCAGTTCTCCGTCCAGCATCTCCCCTTTGTCACGAAGGCCTGATTCCCATACTTCAAACTTAACTTCTTTCGCATCATTTACCGCTTCTTCATCTTGAGTTACACGTGCCGCAAGCTGAATCGTTTCCCCAACGTTCAATTGTTCAGCCGTTTGAATATGTACATCTACAATTGCCGGCACCTCTGCAGTTTCAAGTGTCTCCACTTCAGGATCATCGCCACACCCTACCAGTAAAAAAGGTACTGCAACTAAACTGTAAAACCATTTTTTCATCGTTAAATCTCCCATCCTTATTAACAATTATGTAATTTAATGCAATCTTTCCCCATCCTTAATAGCGTACTAAAAAATCCGGACAGATGCATACAATAATTAAGATAAATTTGTGAAACATTAGGAAATTCTTCAAACAAAAATGCTGCATTAAAAGCGGTTCACTTTTAATACAGCATTTCGTTCAACTAGTCTATTGAATTGTTACATTGCTAATTTTGACTCGGCCAACTGGTTGAGTAATTGCTCGGCAGTATTTCTCCCTTGCAATACGCAGTCCGGAATACTGATTCCCTCATACGAGCTTCCTGTTAAAAAGACCTTCGGAAACTCTTGATAAAACTGTTTTTTCATAGTTGACATGCGAGACTCATGACCTATTGTATATTGAGGCATTGCTTCCTTCCAGCGGGCAACTGTCGTCAATAACGGCTGGGCATCCAATCCTACCGCCCGTTCCAAATCCTGCAATACGATTTTTTCAATTTCACTGTCAGGAAGCTCCACAATCGATTCGTCCCCTACCCGGCCAATGTAAACCCTAAGTAATTCATGGCCATCCGGGGTAACATTATCCCATTTACGGTGACTCCACGTACAGCTTGTAATGGCAAAATGACTATTGCGTGAAACGAAGAAGTTAAGTGCATCTTCATATTTTTGCATCGATCCTTTTTCAAATGCCATCGTAACCGTTGCAATTGTAGCATAATTCATATCCGGAACTTGCTGCATCGTTACAGAGTCCGGGAAGATTCTTTTCGTTACATTAAACGGTGTCGTTACAACGATGTTATCTGCTTGTATAGACGTCCCGTCATTCAGTTCAATAAGATGAGTGTCATCATTATTTTTTTCAATGGAATTCACTTTCAAACCTTTTAAAATCGTTACATCGGTTAAAGCATTTTCCAATGTTTCAATTAATGATTCCAGCCCGTTTTCAAATGATTCGTAATGTAGTTCACCTGGAGTATCTACAAGCGCGTATATACCTTTACCGGTTTTTTTCATACCGAGCAGCAAACTGCGATATTCATTTTCCAACTGATAAAACTGCGGGAACATCGATTGCATACTAAGATGGTCGACATCACCTGCAAAAGTACCTGCCAACACCGGCTCAACTAAATTTTCTACAACTTCTTTACCAAAGCGTCGATTGAAAAATTCACTGATCGGTTCGTCTGCCGCATGCGGTAATTTTGGTAATAGCAAATCCCCTGCTGCGCGGAATTTCCCCATTAAAGATAAAACATTCGATGTCATGAACGGGAGGATTTTAGGTGACCCTCCGAGCAGAATATTACTCGGAATTTGGTGCAACTTGCTACCAACTGCGATGAATGTTCGACCATAATTATTTTGAATCATCTCATGTTCGATATTTAAATCACGTGCCAACTTTCGGACACTGCTACCTGTATCAAAAAACGATTCAGGCCCACGTTCGATAATATACCCATTTTGACGCACTGTATGGATTTTACCACCTAAACGTAGTGACGCTTCGATCAACACGATATCTATCGGTAAATTGTGCGCCTTCGTTTTTTGCTGTAAATAGTATGCCGTCGTTAAACCAGTGATGCCACCGCCAACGATAACAACCTTATTCCTTTTTAAAGTCACCCTCATCATCACTCTCTACTATTTCGCTAATTTTTTATTGATAGCATCTACCATTGCATCAATGAATAAAGAATGTGTATTTGGCATTGTCGGGCGATAGTAGCTTGCACCGATTTCGTCACAAACAACTTTACACTCAATGTCATTATCATATAGCACTTCTAAATGCTCTGTAACAAATCCTACTGGTGTATAGATGAAAGCTTTATAACCTTTTTGCTCAAATAATTCCTTCGTTAAGTCCTGTACATCCGGTCCTAGCCATGGCTCTGGTGTTTGTCCAGCTGACTGCCAGCCCACTTCAACATTCACAATATCTGAAGCCTCTTCAATTAAACGTGCTGTTTCGATTAACTGCTCTTCATACGGATCGCCCGCAAGTTTAATTTTTTCCGGCAATGAGTGGTTAGACACGATTAAGCAAGCATTTGCGCGCTCTTCTTCTGTCATTTTTGCCAACTCGCCATTCACGGCATTTTTCCAGAATTCAATGAATTTAGGCTCGTCATACCATGCTTCAACAGAAGTGATGTTTAACGTACCGCCTAATTTTTCAGCAGCTTCTTTCGCTCGGCCATTGTACGATTTAATAGAGAAAGTTGAGAAGTGTGGTGCTAAAACGATCGATACCGCTTCAGTGATTCCTTCTTTCACCATCGCTTCTACTGCATCTTCTACAAATGGTTCAATATGCTTTAAGCCGATAAATACTTTATATTCTACTTCGTCCTGTACTTCGTTTAAACGTGCACATAATGCATGAGCCTGTGCTTCCGTCATTTTCGCTAGCGGAGAAATACCGCCGATTGCACGGTAACGTTCTGTTAAATCATCCAAATGTTCCTGGCTTGGTTTGCGGCCATGACGAATATGTGTGTAATAACGTTCGATATCTTCTTCTTTATATGGCGTACCATAAGCCATTACTAATAACCCGCGTACTTCTTTCATGTAAGTTCACCTCTGCATGTTTTTAAACACGTTTCTATTTGTTAGTTTTAAAGGTTTTACATCCCGTTTAATTTTTGGGTTCTCCAGTCAACCTTCATCTTATATAGTTTTCTCACCTTCACCGGTGAATAATCAAATATAAATTTATTGTTGTATTATGAACGTTTTGCGATTTGTTCGCGGCTGTATTCATGTACAAATGTTGTTAATCGTTTTAATACAGCTGGATCTACTTCTGGGAAGACACCGTGACCTAAGTTGAAAATATGTCCGCCTGTATGCGCTAAACCTTGATCAACAATATCTTTCGCGCGTGCTTCGATTACGTTCCAGTCTGCAAGTAGTAATGTAGGATCCAAGTTTCCTTGTACCGCTTTTGTTACGCCGCGTGATTCTGCTTCACGGATTGGCAAACGCCAGTCCAAACCTACTACATCAACTGGCAGGTCATGCCATTCGTTTACTAGATGCGATGCGCCTACACCAAACTGGATTAATGGCACATTTAATGCGCGCAATTCAGCAAAAATGCGTGTCATCGTCGGCTTGATAAAAATACGGTAATCTTCTACATTTAATGCACCAACCCAAGAATCGAAAATTTGGATTGCCTTTGCACCAGCTTCTACTTGCGCTGTAATATCCACAATAATCATATCAGCCAGTTTTTCCATTAAAGCAAACCATGCTTTTGGCTGTGAAACCATGAATGATTTTGTTTTAGCGTAGTTTTTGCTTGGGCCGCCTTCGATCATATAGCTCGCAAGCGTAAACGGAGCACCGCCAAAACCGATTAACGGAACATTCAACTGTTCTGTTGTTAACATTTTAATTGTATCTAGCACGTAAGGTGTATGCTCTTGTGCGTTGAAATCACGTAAATTTTCTACATCAGCAGCTGAACGGATAGGATTTGAAATAACCGGACCGATTCCTGCTTTTATTTTTACATCAATTCCCATTCCTGGTAAAGGGGTAACGATATCTTTATAAAGAATCGCTGCATCTACATTGTATTGTTCAACAGGTAAACGCGTCACATATGCACATAACTCCGGCTGCATTGTAATCTCTTCTAATGAATATTTTTCTTTTATTTCACGATATTCTGGCTGTGAACGGCCTGCCTGGCGCATAAACCAAACTGGCGTATGTTCTACTTGCTCACCGCGAGCAGCACGTAATAATGTGTCATTAAATTTCATCATTTTTGATTTCTACCCCTTAAAGTAAATTCTTTTTTATTCTATACCTTAAAAACGTCATTGATATCCATCATCGACTATAAACTTTTAATAAATAATTGTATAGATTTCTTCAATAAATGTCATAAATTTGTCTCTTCTGCTAGAGAACTTTTTGACAAAAGGCTTGAACATCTTTATAAATGGAAATAATAGTGTAAAGGAGGTCGGTCATATGAATTTTTATGTAACTTCAGGAACACCTGACTATATGGAAAAATTAATCGCAAAAAATCCACAGCACCCTTTAATTTTATTGCATGGAAATGGAAACTCGGTGGTGTTGCACGAAACAGATAAAAAATCTATTTTCGCAGTACCTCGCAAGTTTGAAGTAATTGCACAAGATGGGCAGTTTACACAAAAGGGCTATTTTACTTTTTTCAATATGCCCATTATGTCAGATGAGCGCCCGGTTTTCGAGAAAAAAGCTCTCGACGTCATCCCTGCATTGAATTCCAATGATGCTGTAATTGCCTACCGTTTATTGCGTCCGGTTAAAGCAGAAACCTATTTATTTATTATTCAATGGGGCGGACCCGCTTCCTATGAAGTTTGGAAAGCCAGCAATGAGTATAAAACTTCATTTGCCCCTGTTTTTGAAGGTACGACACAAGTGTTACAGTCGATGTTTAACTCATCCTCTTATATTACGACATATAGTGCCGCTTCAAAAGAATAATGTTTTTATGAAAAATGCTACGATTGTATTTCGTAGCATTTTTATATAAAATAATACATATTCAGAAAATTTCGTTTTCCGAATTATTCTGCTTCCTACTAATTAAAAGGCGGTTATGATGTGAAAATTCAAATTCAGTTGTTTAAAGCTTTTTTTGTGTCTGGAATTCTCGGCTTCGGTGGAGGTCCGACAATTATTCCATTACTTCACAAAGAAGTGGTGGAAAAATATAAACTTATGACGGATGATGATTTTTCTGATGTTTTATCAATCGGAAACACATTGCCTGGTCCGATTGCGACAAAGATGGCAGGTTATATTGGTTACCGTATAGGCGGATTGCTCGGGTTAATCAATGCCCTTTTTGCGTCGGTAATGCCTACTGTACTATTAATTATTGTTCTATTAAATTCATTGAACCAATTTAGCAACTCTGATTTTATCAATAATATGTCTAAAGGGGTTATACCCATTGTGACAGTTATGATGGGGCTTTATGCATTCGACTTCTTAAAGAAGTCTCATAAAGCTTTAGGTCTAAAAATTAGCGCTATTATTTTCTTATTCAGTTTTATAACGATCGTTGTATTTGATCTTCACCCTGGGATCATCATTGGTTCACTCTTAGTATTAGCGCTTGCATTGCCGGCTAAAGGAGGAAACGAACAATGATATTTTGGGAACTTTTTATTGCATTTTTAATACCTAACCTTTTAGCATACGGTGGCGGGCCTGCTTCCATCCCGTTAATTGAACATGAAGTGGTAGATAGATATGAGTGGATGACGCAAAATGAATTCAGTGAGTTTCTTGCTTTGGCAAATTCACTGCCCGGTCCTATTGCAACGAAGATGGCGGGCTATATCGGCTTTGAAGTTGGCGGTTTTTTAGGGAGTATTATAGCGTTATTCGCGACAGTTGCCCCTACCCTGATTTTAATGATCACACTTCTGAATCTACTACATAAATATAGAGATTCGCCTAAAGTAAGGCGGTTATCAAGCTTTGTATTACCTGCAATTGCCGTATTATTAATTACATTAACATTCGATTTCGCAAAGTCTTCCTATGAATCAAATAAACTGGTTCCAACGATTTTAATGATTGTCGGCAGCTATCTTGCTTTGGAAAAATTTAAAGTTCCTTCTATTATAGTAATCGCCGTCGGATTATTAATTGGCGGATTCTTGTTATAAACCTAATAGGCACCCATTTTCGCTCAAGAAAATGGGTGCCTTATTTATTGTTACGTTATTTTATTTCGACATTCTCATCGTCAGTTCACTCACTGCGATAATGACAACTGGAATGATGTAAAACTGCGGCTGCATCACTGCACAAAGTGTCACAATAATAGCCTGTACAATGCTGAGTTGACGAAGCAATTTTGCGACAGCCTGTTTTCTCGTATCGCGAGGGATCGGGTAAAGCATGTCCATTCGGAAATCCCCTGCTGACATGAGCGCATACTTAAGCTGAAGCGTTGTCGCAAATGCCAAAGCACCTGCAACAATCCAAGTTACGAATGGAATCGTAATAAACATCGCAATAACAGCTGAAATCGCCGTTAATCGCACCCATAAATAAAAATGGTCGTCTGTACGGATAAACGTACGGTAAATTAAATACGCCTGTGTATTTTCCTTTTTGTAGCTGATCGTTTTATACGCAAAATCGAGCCACGCACGACGTTTGACAGAACCCTTTAAATGCGGGACATCTGTGAAGTAGTTGGCAAAACGGTAAAAACGCATCATACGGTTTTGCTCAAGCTTAATAAAATGTTCGTAAGGCACTGGATTATCCTGTACTTTTTTCTTCAATGTAAATGTATAGTAAGCCATCATAATAAGAAATACGATGCCTAGCAAACCGTCTGTCAATGTCATTTGAATCCCGATAATCGACACGATCGCCCGTACAAAGCGGTCGAGTACTATGGCATTGCCTCGATTCGCATAACGGTAGTTGAACTCGGCACGGACATTAATAAATTTCAAAACCGCGATAAATGCAGCAGTCAGCCAAATTTCACCTACGCTAAGTGTCGTAACCTCTTTCAATAACGGAATCGCTATTATATACAGAACGACCGGCACTAACAGCTGTGACCAAAATGTCCAGTTCATCGCCTTTTTGAAATAGTTCGGCATTTGGCTTTCCAGCGGTAATAAGTACACTTGATCCGGTTCTTTCAGTAATGTGACAGGTCTACTGAATGCTACTAAGCCCCCTACTATAAGGGCAATGAGCCACTCTGCCGGGAAATCCGGCTGCACGACTTTCAGCCATTCGCTGTACTGATATCCCCCTGCCCCTGCGATAAAGACAAGGACAATCGCAATATGCCCTGTAAAGACGAAGCGCATATACTTCATCACTTCGCCGATGTAATGCTCGAAGCGCTTAGCCCATACACTATGCATGCTGTTCATTGTCTTGCTCCTTTGTCATCGCAATATATAAATCATCGAGTGTTGCAGTCGGCATATTGAACGCTTTACGCAAATCATTCATTGTCCCTTGTGCACGTACGCGTCCTTCGTGAAGCAGAATGATACGGTCACAATGTTTTTCTGCAGTCGATAAAATATGTGTCGACATTAAAATCGATGCACCTGCACGTTTTTTATCATCCATTTGGTCAAGCAATGACTGGATGCCGAGCGGGTCTAAACCGACAAACGGCTCATCGATAATATACAGACTTGGATCAACTAAAAATGCGCACATAATCATTACCTTCTGACGCATCCCCTTTGAAAAGTGCGACGGGAACCAATTTAATCGCTTTTCCATACGGAATTCCTTCAATAAAACTTCCGAGCGTGCTTCCAATGTCTTTTCATCTAAACCATAAGCCATTGCCGTTAATTGTAAATGTTCTTTTAATGTTAATTCTTCATATAGTACGGGTGTTTCCGGAATATAGGAGAAACTTGATCGGTACTTGTCCAAATTCTCCTTTAACGTCACACCGTTTAAACGAATTTCTCCAGAGCGCGGTAAGAGCGTGCCAATAATATGCTTGATCGTCGTACTTTTCCCAGCACCGTTAAGGCCGATTAATCCAACGAGCTCTCCTTTGTTAATTTCAAATGATAAATCTTGAATCACAGGTTTTCTCGTATAACCACCTGTTACATTTTGCAGTTGTAAAATTGTCACAGTCGTCACTCCTCTTTTCTAAAATTTAGTTTATCAAAAGCGAATAAAATTGAACACTGAATGCAACACTCAATTCAAAGAACAAAAAGTAAATCCTTCATATAAGAAAGTAGTTTTCCGAATAATCTATGATAGAATAAAGAAAAATAATAGTATCTTCACCATAAATTGGGGTTGTACAATTGATTTTTATTGCAGGCGGATGCTTTCCGAGGGAATTTACCGCCCTGTTTTCCTTTCAATTTACAATAACATTATTTTCTAACTTCTAATGGTGAAAATCAAAAATAAAAAAGGAGCGATAAATAAGATGACTGATTGCTTATTTTGCAAAATCATTGCCGGTGAAATCCCAAGTATTAAAGTTTATGAGGATGAGCATACTTTTGCCTTCATGGACATTGCCCCATTAACAAAAGGCCATACACTGTTAATACCAAAAACGCATTGCAAAGATCTATTTGAAATGTCAGAAGATGTAGCACGAAATTTATACGCTGCTGCTCCGAAAGTGGCTAATGCCATTAAAGCTGCTTTTAACCCGGCCGGTATGAATACAATTAATAATAACGGTGCTGAAGCAGGTCAAACTGTTTTCCATTACCATCTGCATCTCGTTCCGCGCTATGACGAAAAAGATGGACTAGTTGTCAACTGGAATGGTCGTTCGCAGGAATTCCCGCCAGATGTGCTGTCGACACTTTCTGAGGAAATTAAATCACACTTATAATTGCTCCTATCAGTTATATTTACATGATTGTATGAGGAGACTATGGCCAGCATCTTTTTCATCTATGAAAATGCTGGTTTTTCTTTTAGTTCCTTCCCCCCAAACTTTCCAATGTTTATCGGAACATGGATTTGGAAAAAGATTTGGATAACAAATATAAATAAAGTGAGGTTATCAATATGAAAGCAAAATCATTTTTACTAGGTATTACAACAGGCATCGTTAGCGGTGCGGCTGTTATTTTATTTACAGCACCACAATCAGGGACAGCTTTACGCCAAAACTTATTGGAAAATACAAAAAACGCCAAATCAAAGCTCAAAGACGTACAACATGAACTAAATAACGTTAAGCAATCGATCACAACTTTAAAGGCAGAAGTGCAAAATAGTATGCCTAGTATAGTAAATGAATTAAAGGATAATTTCGCAAATTTCAAAACTCAGATAGAACCGGAAGCAATAAATTTAAAACAAGAAATAGAGAAATTACAGAATTCTATAAGTGAAATCGAGAAAAATATTCCTTCAAATAGAAATAATGAGGATTGAACAACAATTCACCACTAAAACTTTAGTACTATATTAAAGTTCAAAAACAGTCAAAATAATCCCAAATTTATCTTTTTATAGCATATATCAACCAATGTTGAATTATTCCATTTTTCTAACTTTAAACTCTTTTCTTTTATTGCTATAATATTTTTAAAATGTTAAATGAAAGAAGAAGGTGATTGCTTTGACAGAAGATTTATACTCGCAACGAGAGGCTATGTTATTTAGCCAAAGAGTCGCACAACTTTCGAAAGCACTATGGAAAGCTATCGAAAAAGATTGGCAAACATGGATTAAACCTTTTGATTTAAATATTAATGAACATCATATTTTATGGATTTCATATCATTTGAAAGGTGCTTCCATTTCAGATGTAGCTAAATTTGGTGTCATGCATGTATCTACCGCTTTCAACTTTTCGAAAAAATTAGAAGAACGTGGATTACTTACTTTCTCAAAACGTGATGAAGACAAACGTAATACATATGTTGAGTTAACTGACAAAGGCGCAGAACTCATCCTACGTATGTACGATCATTATCACGATACAGAACATACGATTTTAACAGGTGCATTGCCATTAAAAGAACTTTATGGACGTTTCCCTGAATTTTTAGATGTAATGGCTGTTATTCGCAATATCTACGGGGATGACTTCATCGAAATATTCGAACGTTCTTTCTTTAACTTTAAAGAAACAATTGATGATAAAGGAAAACCGTCAATCACTACAACTTCATAAAATTTATAATAAGAAATGTCGCCAATTTTAATTGATGACATTTCTTTTTTTATTTATTATAGTTAGTTTTATGTTTAATATTGTCACGTTAATGGAAAAGCATAATACGTCCTTTTCCATAATGTTTTAGGGGGGCTCACATGCATTGTTGGAAAACAATCAACATAGAGCGCGAATACGGTACGGGAAGGCTTGTATTATTGGCAATCACTCTTTTTGTCCTCGTATTTTGCTTTTCATACATTGCATTTAGTTTTAATTTTAACGGTAAGCATATTGATCGCCATTTATGGTTAGTTTTATTAGTAATACCTTTTATTTATCCTATGCACAAATTTTTACATTATATCGCTCTGTTTCAATATAGAAAATCACTCGTCTTTCGTTTTAAATTCCAACATTTAATGCCGGTTGTCCGGATGCGCCTGCAAAACGGCATTCCGAAAAAGTCTTACATTTTCGCACTCGTTACACCTTTTATGGTTATTAATGCAGCATTGATTGCGGGAGGCATTTCCTTCCCTGAATATGCGCATTATTTTAGTGGATTGCTCGCTTTTCACTGCTGTATTTGTCTCATGGATTTTTTATATGTGAAAAATTTAATGTATGCGCCAAACAATGCTATAATTGAAGAAACGCCAAGAGGTTATGAAATTTTAGTTCCGCTTGATATTTAAGTTTTATTGATGCTTTAGAGGGGAGGAATAAATTTGTTACTACTTGTTGTAATCTTATTTTCAGTAATATACTTATTCCAAATAAATCGAATGACTGCCGCATTATGCAGTCGACGTGAAATTCCAGAAGAAAAACAGCCAAAAATTTTCCGTACGATTAATGTACTGATTACGATTTTACTTGTAAGCATGTACGTTGAAGTACTGCTAGCCGTTTAAAAAAATTTAATTATGTAATAAATTTTTTGGTCCATACTTTAATAATTGGAAAAGGTGTGTTAAAAGTCGAAATGACTTTTAACACACCTTTCTTTCTTAGTAGATGAAAGCTGCACCTACAATAATCAATAAGATAAACAATACAACTAATAGAGCAAAGCCAGAGCCGTAGCCAGAGCCGCCGCCATTGTAACCTCCGCCACCCATATTGACACCTCCCTTCTCTCTTTCTCTCAATATCGTATGCACTTGTTGATACAAAACTTAGGCGCTCTTCACATGCAACCATTTTGTTTTTAAATCGTTTATGTTATAGTTACAAGTGCATTAAAGTTAAGTTAGGAGCGTATTCAAATGAAAAAGACCATTTTTGCATTAACAGTTGCTGCTTCAATCGGTTTAGCTGCATGCAGTAATCCTGGAGATGAAGTTGTAGTATCAACAAGCGTAGGCGATATCACTCAAGAAGAATTTTATAATTCAATGAAGGACATCGCTGGCGATCAATTACTGCAACAAGTAGTAGTTGAACAGATTTTAAACGATAAATATAAAGTAACAGATGAAGAAATCGAAGAAGAATTGAAGGGTGTAAAAGAGCAGTATGGCGAAAGCTATGAGTCTGTTTTAGCACAAAGCAATTTAACGGAAGAAACGTTAAAAACAAATATTCGTTTCACATTGTTACAAGAGAAAGCTTTAAAAGATGTTGAAGTAACTGACGAGGAAATCGAAAAGTACTACAATCAAGCATCTCAAGAATTAAAAGCTCGCCACATTTTAGTGGAAGATGAAGAGACTGCAAAAGAAATTAAAGCTAAATTAGATGCTGGAGAAGATTTTGCTAAACTAGCGAAAGAATTCTCAACTGATCCAGGATCTGGAGAACAAGGCGGAGATTTAGGTTGGTTTACAGTAGGTACAATGGTGCCTGAATTCAACGATGCTGCATATGCATTGGAAGTAGACGAAATCAGTGAGCCTGTACAATCTGAACATGGCTTCCACATCATTCAAGTGACTGAAAAACGTGATGTTAAAGATTACGGTAAACTTGAAGACAAAAAAGAAGAAATCCGTGAATCAATCGCAGCTACAAAAGCTGATTGGAACACAAAAATGGCAGAGTTAATTAACGATGCTGATGTAGAAGTAAAAGACAAAGATTTAAAAGACGCATTTTCAGGCTTTAAAGCTGAATAATCGTTAATATATAAAAAATGCGAGACCTATAAACGGGTCTCGCATTTTTTAGTTTTTCTTCACGAATTCCGATTTCAGTTTCATTGCACCAAAACCATCGATTTTACAATCAATATTGTGGTCGCCTTCTACAAGTCGAATGTTTTTAACTCGTGTGCCGATTTTTAACGTAGAGGAGCTTCCCTTTACTTTTAAATCTTTTACAACTGTTACGGTATCACCATCAGCTAAAAGGTTGCCGTTTGCATCGCGTACGACTAATCCTTCTTCTTGCACTGTTTCCGCTGATTGAGACCATTCATGCGCACATTCCGGGCACACATAATTTTGCCCGTCTTCGTACGTATACTCTGATCCGCATTCCGGGCATTTCGGTAATTGTTCCATTTTTATTTACCTCCTGTATTTCATCCCCTCTATACTCGCATAGTTCCTGTTTATAAACAAGATAATAAAAGTAAATATGCTCAAAACACGAACATTCCCTTTTCCTTTGTGACAAAAATCTATAAATTTTCTATAAGTTCTTCTCTTTTATGACTATTAAAAAAATAATTTCAAGAATTTTCACATATTTGTTTCGAAAGGGTATATTATCAATTTATATATTCTAATACTAAATTCAGGAGTGATTGCATTGACAGTAACAACAAAACGCGCATTTAACTTTAATGCTGGTCCATCGGCATTACCATTAGAAGTTTTACAAAAAGCACAGGCAGAGCTAGTAAATTTTAAAGGTACTGGTATGTCTGTAATGGAATTAAGCCACCGTAGCGCTGCATTTGAAGAAGTACATAATGAAGCGATTGCAAATTTACGCCAGTTATATGAAATCCCTGAAAACTATGAAGTACTATTTTTACAAGGTGGAGCAAGCCTTCAATTTTCTATGATTCCAATGAACTTCTTAAGCGAAGGACAAAAGGCGAGCTATATTCAAACAGGTGCATGGTCAGAAAAAGCCTTTGCAGAAGCGAAGCTGTTCGGGACACCTGTAGAGGCAGCAAGCTCAAAAAGCAATAACTACAAAAATATCCCGGCTCTTTCAGATATCCAAATCGATGAAGATTCAGCATACCTTCATTTAACATCAAACAATACGATTTTCGGTACTCAGTGGAAAACGTTCCCGACTACTGGTGACCTTCCACTAATTGCGGACATGTCTTCAGATATTTTATCTAAAAAAATTGATGTATCGAAATTTGCAATGATTTATGCGGGTGCACAGAAGAACTTAGGCCCTTCAGGTGTAACTGTTGTCATCATCCGTAAAGATTTCCTTGAAAAAGCAAATTCAAATATCCCGACAATGCTGAAATACGCAACACATTCTAAAAATAACTCGTTGTACAATACGCCTCCTACTTTCGGTATTTATATGTTAGGTGAAGTATTGAAATGGGTGAAAGCTGAAGGTGGCTTAGAGGCGATCGAGAAGCGTAATGAAGTAAAGGCGAAGTATATTTATGATGTCATCGACAATTCGAACGGCTTCTACTTCGGGCATGCTACTGAAGATTCACGTTCATTGATGAACATTACGTTCCGTGTAGCAGATGAAGAGCTGGAGAAAAAGTTCCTTGCCGAAGCAAAAACAGCCGGTTTTGTCGGTTTAAACGGTCACCGTTCTGTAGGAGGCTGCCGCGCTTCTACTTACAACGCTGTCCCAGTCGAAACATGCAAAGCCCTTGCTGATTTCATGGTAAAATTCCAGCAGGATAATCAATAACAAATAAAGCCATAACATTTTTTCTCATAATTAAAGGCCGTTCAAATTTATTTAGAATTTGAATGGCCTTATTTAAATCCTACTCTTTATCCGTTGTTCTCCGTTACAGCGGACGCTTTCCTGGGGGCACGAGGCCAACACGATGTTGGTCACAAAAGCGTTGCCACAGGACGTGGCGCTCCTAGCTTTTGTTCCAAGTCTATCCCACGTGCTTATCCCCTGGGAGTCGCCGCCTTCACTACGAACAACTAATTTTTCTTTTCTATCAAGTAAATCGTAGTATAAATATTATCAAAAAATCTTATCAGCCAGCTTAAATCATCGGCTTGTAGAATGAGCGGTTATCCAATGGGAATAGGCGCTCTGTAAATTCACCAGGCTTCGTTTTATCAAGGGCACGTGTCAGCATATTCATCTTCGCATCAATATTATCAATATAGTGTAAAATTTCCGCTTCCTGAATCATAGGCTTTTTCGGGCTGCCCCACTCTTCTTTTCCGTGATGTGACAACACTAAATGTTGAAGCAGCATCACTTCTTCACCTTCGATTTTCAGCTCATTGGCAGCTTGACCAATTTCATTGACCATAATCGAAATATGACCAAGCAAGTTACCTTCCACCGTATACATTGTACCTACCGGACCGCTCAGCTCGATAACCTTACCGATATCATGCAAAATAACCCCTGCATATAGTAAATCACGGTTCAGCGTCGGATATAGATCACAAATCGCCTCACTTAATTTCAGCATCGATACAACATGGTCAAGTAAGCCTGACGCATAGTCATGGTGATTTTTAGTTGCTGCAGGGTAAATCAGTAATTGATCTTGGTATTTTTTTGTAAGATTGCGTGTAATACGCGAGATATTCGGATTTTGAATTTGGAAGAAGTACTGTGTAAGCTCTTCAAACAACTGTTCTTTTGGCACCGCAGATGTCGGCAAAAGATCGCTGATTTGAACGCCTTCCTCATCACGTGCAGGTCGGATTTGTTTTACACGCAGTTGGTTTTTTCCACGGTAGTCGTGAATCTCTCCCCCAACTTTTACAATTACCTGTGCACGGTATAGATTTTCATGTTCTTCGTTTGTATCCCATAGCTTCGCTTCAATATCGCCGCTACGATCCTGTAAAATTAGTGACATAAAAGGTTTACCGACAGTCGTTACGCCTTTTTTTGCTTCTTTTATCAATAAATATTGGTCCACTTGTTCACCAGGTTGGAGTTTTGTAATTCCATTCACAAGTAATCGCCCCTTTATAACTCTATTACAATTTATTGTAACATGTATATGCATTATTTATCGATTAAAAGACTATCAATTGCTCCTATGCTGCCAAAAGCTAAATTTTTTTCGCAATATAGCGTTTAGCAATTCAAAAATCAGGGTATAAATCGATGAATTAAAATGTTCATGAACAGTTCATAAAATGCAAATATTTCTCGAATAATGATGGCTGCTTCGTGAATTTCCGAAAAATTTCTAGTATAATTATATTATCTTGCTTATAAAGGGTGGTTTAAATGGAGAATTATCGTTTTACTGCATTTGAAAAAACTGGGGAAACATTATTTGATGAAGTGTGGAATTTCGCAAACGATGATGCTGCAAAAATCGACGGTCAAAAGCAAATCGAAGAAAAAGGTATTGCTGAAAAAACACACCGATTAGTAAACTCATCGGGTAAATTAATTTTATTCCACGTTTAAAATTAAACGTACATAATGAAACTATCAATCCGGCTCTTGCGGACAGTTGATATCCCGCCTATGCGGGATAAATAAAGAGGTGCCCTGAAATTCAGGGCACCTCTTTATTATACTAAGCGTTTAATTGCCTCATATAGCTCTTCATTTGTTGGGACTTGCAAATACATGCGCAGCCTTACAATACGATTCAATTCCTTTTCAATCATACATCGTGCATAATCAACACGATCTTCTGTTGCATACATCTTCCGGAACTCTTCCTGCATATTGTACATTTCGTTAAAATCGCTTAACACTAGTTGAAGTTCTTTTTCATTTAATAAATATTGCTCTACTAAATTGACAAGCTCCTCATTAAAAATTTCCAGCATCTTAACAGCATCATCTTTTATAAATAGGTCAAGCACTTTTTTGACAAGCGTCGTCGTCAATATACTCCCTATAATAAGACCGATGATCCCGCCGATTAAGCTAATGACAGTTGTACTAACATTCGGAATCGATAGGCCGACTCCTCCACCTACGATTAAACCGATAATACTACCTGCAACACTTGCAGCCGTTTTTGAAATATTTTTGAATAGTTGTGCCGGAGACATCTGTTTTTTAATCGCGCGAATTATATCGACGCTCGACATGACACCAGTTACAATTGCTCCTGTTACAACATTTGCATTGAGTAATGTGATAGCTTTTTTAGCAATAACTGAGCTGTACATCGCCTTCTTTGTGGCCGTACTAGCCATCCTCTTCACTACTGCTTTTGCACCGTTTTTCTTTACGGCGCTTGCAATGCCTTCATCCAGCTCAATATGGTCAACAATATTCAGATTATCAATTTGCTTTTCGATTACTTCTTCTGCAAATGGTTCTCCTATAACTGTTAAACCTGTCAGTACTGCATTTTCAACTGCGGTACCTCGTTCTGCACCATTCCACTTACTTTGTGCGAAAGAAATTGCGGTACTCATTCCGATCGTTTCTTTCTTAAAATCGATGCAACCTCTTTCATCAATTACTAGATTATGGATATTTCCGGCATCTAATATGTGACGAACTTGCTCATATGTGAATGCACCTTGTTTAATAATATCGCTATTATTAAAATGCGCATGTATTTCATTATATTGCTCGAAAGGGACTTCCAAGTAATTACTTTGTTCCTGATCCAGCTGTTTTAGTTCAATTTCGCAAATTGCAATCGCATCATTTACATTGGGACAATACACATTGTGTACGATTTGTCGCCGGTTGTTTGATAGCCAAATTTGGTCCATGAAGTTACCTCCATTTTTCGTCTTTCACTATCATATAAGCATTCGGTAATGTTGTACAGTAATATTTTATTAGCCAATAAAAAAGGAGGAGCCAGCGTTGTTTCACCAGCATCCTCCGACATTATTTACTTCCCTTCAAATTGCGGCATTCTCTTTCCGACGAAAGCCTGAATTCCCTCTAAATGGTCTTGTGTTTGACGCATTTTCACCTGTCCTGCCGATTCACCTTCCAATATCTGCTCTAACACAGGCAAGTTCGTATTATGCAATATCAGCTTTGTTTCAATCTTCGCCAAAATCGGTGATGCCAACAGCTTGCCAACAAGTTGGTCAACTGTTACTAATGCCTGACCATCTTCCACATTATAATCAATGAGTCCTAATGCTAGCGCTTCATCGCCGCTTAACACTTTCCCTTCCCATATCATATGCTTGGCTTTTGGTGTCCCTAGACGTTCCTTCATAAAGAAGTGTCCAGCACCGTCAGGAACTAAACCGATTCCGATAAAGTTCATCGCTAATTTACTCGATTGCTCCGCCACAATGATATCGCTTCCTAATGCCAGACTAAATCCTAATCCGGCTGCAGCTCCATGAATTTGTGCAATCGTAATCATCGGAAGTGTATAATAAGCCTTCACTAAACGTGAAATGTCTTCCATAATCGTTCCAAAGTCAGAAAAGTCATCTGATGAAACCATCATTTTTACATCGCCACCAGCTGAGAAGACTCTCCCTTCCCCTCTAATGATAAGAATTTGAACATCCTTTTCATTATGTAGCGCTTCAAAGCAATCCGCCAACTCGCGCATCATTGTAAAATCCATTGCATTCATAGCATTCGGGCGATTTAATGTTAATGTTGCTTTTCGCTCCGCAATTTCCAGCTTAATTGTTTCAAAGTTCAATGTATACACCCCTTATTTATGAATAATCATTCATTTCGACAAATGAATTCATATCTCCTTTATTTTTATACTTTCAATGCTTTGGCTCTGTTCGGTAACGGCTTTAAAGTGGCTAAATATTTACCAACCTGTAAGCCAGTAAATAAACACCCGCCTAAAAATGTCCCTTCCAATGAACGGTAGCCATGTACACCACCACCGCCAAAACCGCTGACTTCTCCTGCCGCAAAGAGTCCTTGAACAGGATTGCCCTCATCATTTAGTACTTGCCCGTTTAAATCGGTTTGTAATCCACCTAATGTTTTTCTTGTGAGTATATTTAAACGTACCGCAATTAACGGTCCGGCTTTCGGATCCAAAATTTTGTGGGGTTTCGCTGCACGGATCAATTTATCCCCCACATAGTTTCTCGCTCCGTGCAATGCATTAATTTGTGCATCTTTTGAAAACGGATTTTCGATTTCACGGTCACGTGCTAAAATCTGCTCTTTAATTTGCATAAAATCAAGCAAGTCATTGCCTGCCAGTTTGTTCATACCATCGACTAAATCTTTTAAACTATCCGCAATGACAAAGTCTTCCCCGTTTTCTTTGAATGCCTGAACAGCTTTAGGAGGCCCTGGTAAAACACGTTTCAGCACGTCCTTTATACTTTTATTTGTCAAATCCATATTTTGCTCAGAACCGGATAAGGCAAATTCCTTTTCGATTATTTTTTCCGTCAAAATAAACCAGGAATAGTCATAACCTGTTTTTTGAATTGCTTCAAGTGTGCTGAGTGTATCAAAACCGGGAAAGTTCGGTGCTTTAAAACGGTTTCCTGTTGCATCAAACCACATCGAAGAAGGTCCGGGTAGTATACGAATCCCATGGTTATTCCATATCGGATCCCAGTTTTTCAAGCCTTCCGTATAATGCCACATCCGGTCTCGATTGACGATACGTCCGCCTGTCCGCTCGGTAATTTCGAGCATTTTCCCATCAACAAATGCAGGTACGCCGGACACCATATTTTCTGGTGGGAGGCCTAGTCGTGACGGCCAATTTTCTTTAATCAGTTCTAAATTTGCACCGATTCCCCCACTAGCGACTACGACTGCATCTGCCGTATATTCAAATGTTCCGATGACTTCCCGTGAACTTTCTTCCCCACGGCGAATGATGCTACTTTCTAAAATGTTCCCCTGAATGCCAGTAACAGCGCCATCTTCAGTCAACAAATCCGTAACTTGGTGGCGCGGCAAATAATCGATTAAACCACTTTCCGAAGCTTGCAATACTTTACTTGAAAAAGCATCTACAATCGCGGGACCAGTTCCCCAAACGATATGAAAGCGGGGAACCGAATTCCCATGCCCGCCTGCTAAAGCACCCCCACGCTCTGCCCAGCCGACAACCGGGAAAAATTGAATGCCCTGTGATTTCAGCCAATCATATTTTTCTCCCGCTGCAAAATCCACATAGGCCTTTGCCCATTCATATGCCCAGTAATCCTCATCCTCTAATCGGTCGAAACCCGCAGAGCCGCGCCAATCCTGCCAAGCGAGTTCCTTACTATCTTTTATTCCCAACCTTCTTTGTTCAGGAGTATCCACTAAAAATAGTCCTCCAAATGACCAAAATGCCTGACCCCCGATTGAGTTTTCGGGTTCCTGATCAACAAGCAATATCTTTTTTTGCGCATCTATGAGCTGGCAAACCGCAGTTAAACCTGCTAGCCCCGCTCCAATTACAATTACATCATAATGCATTTTCTACTCCCCCTTTGTCAGTGCATATGTTATACAATTTCGTGGTATTTTTTATTTCCCCTTCTTTATTATTTTTCTTTAAAGTGTTGAAAATTTAAATTAAGGCAAAATTTTATTGAAATAGTAAAACCGTTATTTTTCCGATAAATACTAGGGTTCTTAATTTTTCTGTAAATTCAAACAAATCCCTCTAAATCAATATCGTTAGCGCTTTCATACTTTCCTTTAAATACGAACATTAAATTTATAAACCCTAAATATCGTTCGTAAAACAACCTCATATCCGCTAATTAATTCACTAATTATTTATTAATTTTGAAAATTCCGTTGACAAAGATGAACAATCGGGTTTATGATGTTATCAAATTTAAAAACGACAAACTATTGTGATAGAGACATACTATTTAGTTTTGTATAGCAAAGAGAGCTGGTGGTCGGTGTAAACCAGTGTATACGCTAAATTAGTTCCACTCTTGAATAGAATAGCCGAAAATCCAAAGTAAGTTATTCCGTCCCATGCACGTTACGCATATTGATAAGGTTGTATGACTATTTTTTTCAGGTAGTCGGCAACGAATAAGGGTGGTACCGCGATTTGTTTATAGAATGCCTTTCGCCCCTTACGTTATTCGTAAGGGACGGAAGGCTTTTTTTTGTATAGTTATTTAAAAATAATAGTGAATTATAAGGAGAGATTATGATGACAGCAACACAATTAATCGAAAAGGCAACAAAAACAATTAACGTATTTATTGCAGATCCACTAAGTGATGACGGTATTTTCCCACTTCGTCAAGAAACAGAATTAAACTTAAATATCATCGTTGATACAGGATTAGCTCCAGAACAATTAATAGCTCGAATTGCAGATGTTGATGTATTACTTGTCCGCTCTCAAACAACAGTTACACGCGAAGTTATTGAAGCAGCGAAAAACTTGAAGTTAATTGGGCGTGCCGGTGTAGGTGTTGATAACATCGATTTAAATGCCGCAACAGAGTACGGAATTATTGTTGTAAACGCTCCAGACGGGAACACGAACTCTGCGGCTGAGCATACAATCGCAATGATGACATCACTTGCCCGCTTTATCCCACAAGCATTCAACACATTAAAGAACGGTAAATGGGATCGTAAATCTTATGTTGGGGTTGAACTTAAAAACAAAACATTAGGTGTAATTGGGATGGGCCGAATCGGTGCTGAAGTAGCTTACCGTGCAAAAGGTCAACGTATGGACGTAATCGCCTATGACCCATTCTTAACTGAAGAGCGTGCAAAAGAATTAGGTATCACAAAAGGTACTGTTGACGAAGTATGTGCGGCAGCTGACTTTGTAACAGTTCATACACCACTTTTACCTGAAACTCGTAACATCATCAACAAAGAACGTTTTGCCATTATGAAAGACGGTGTCCGTATTATCAACTGTGCTCGCGGCGGTATCATTAACGAAGATGATTTATACGATGCGATTGTTGAAGGTAAAGTAGCAGGTGCTGCACTGGATGTATTCGTACAAGAGCCTGCAACAGATCATAAACTGTTAACATTGCCACAAGTGATTGCAACACCTCACTTAGGTGCATCTACAGTGGAAGCTCAGGAATCAGTAGCAGTCGATGTATCAAACGACATTATTAAATTCTTTAAAACCGGTACTGTAACAAATCCGGTAAACATGCCATCTATTCCGAAAGAAAAGCTTGCGGAAGTAGAACCTTTCTTCTCATTAGCTGAAAAGCTTGGTAAGTTTTTAATCCAGGTTACAGAAGAAAGCATCAAACAATTAAATATTTCTTATGCTGGTGAAGTCGCAAACTTTGATGTACGTCCATTAACAGCAAATGCTATTAAAGGCCTGCTTTCAACGAACCACGGTTCTCACGTAAATGATGTTAACGCACGTTATTTAGCTGAGCGTATCGGCATTCAAATTAATGAGCATAAAACAACAACAGCTAAAGGCTTCACAAATTTAATTACGGTTGAAATCGTGACAGAAACAGAAAAACATACTGTAGCTGGTACGTTATTAAATGGTCTTGGCGCCCGCATCGTTAAAGTAGAAGGTTTCGTAGTGGATGTTATTCCAAACGGCAACCTGCTTTACATTAAAAACCAAGATAAGCCAGGTTCAATCGGCCGCGTTGCTACTAAATTGGCAGAAAAAGATATCAATATCGCAACAATGCAGGTTGGTCGCGATCAAATCGGCGGCTCTGCAGTCATGATGCTTGTTGTTGATAACGAAGTAACAACAGAAGATTTAATTTTTGTTGCACAACTTGAAAATATTGATGAAGTAAAAGCCATTACACTATAATCATTTCTACTACTGATGAACGAAAATTTCTTTCATCAGTAGTTTTTTGTTTTAACATCTTTCCCATTCGCATACATAAGTTTAAAGGACGATTTTATCTCTTATTATTTCAAACTTCGATTGGATAAAATCTTACATAAAACTTGGCGAAAGTGAAGACCCCTACCCGATTCCCACCAACCGTTCACTCTATTCGCTCACTTTTTAATAAAAGGAGAGTTTAGTTGAGAAAAATACTTTATTTCTTATTAATTGTTTTCTGTATCGTTGGTGTTTCCCTAGTAAATAACGAGCGTGTCCTTGCAGCAGCCCCTTCTGCCACAATTAAAATCACAACAATAGAGACCGAGGTATTTGATGAAACATTAGAGCAAAAAGTAATTACACTGTCAAAAGCAACACCCGTTATCGTACTTTCCGAAGCGGATGGATGGGCTGAAATTCAATATAAAACGGTGATAGGCTATATTCCAAGCGAATATTTAAAGTCTGCAACCCCTCAATATATGCTCGTACAAGCAAAAGAAGAGCCACTTGTGCGTGTAACGAATACACAGGAGAGCGAGATTAAAGGAAAGCTCCATTTAAATACAATTGTAGAGCTTTACGGATCTGCAACCGCCGACTTTGTTTTTGTAAAATACGGACGTCTTGCCGGTTTTGTCAATCAGCAGGCACTTGTGAAACCTGTTTCAAAAGCGATGATTGTCAAAGGTTCAGCAGATTTAGTTGTAAGAGAAATCGCCAGTTCTTCGAGTACGGAAATCGGCGTGTTACGTAAAAACAGCCCTGTTAAAATGCTCACAAATTTAAAAGGTTGGGCGTTTGTCACAACGGATAAACTATCCGGCTATGTACTGACGAATGGATTGGTTACACCGCCTGTTGTAAAAGAAAAACCAGTAAAGCCCGTTAATCCGAAACCAGCAACGGATAAGAAAATTGCCTTAACATTCGATGATGGTCCCCACCCAAAAGTGACGAAACAAATTTTAAAAACGTTGGAGAAATATGAGGCAAAGGCGACGTTTTTTGTTGTGGGGCAAGAGGTGAAGGAACACCCTGAAATTCTAAAGGCCGTATATAACGCGGGCCATGAGATTGGCAACCATACATTTAATCATGAAAAACTGACGACATTGTCAACTAAGGAAATAAAGCAGCAAATTCAGGCAACCGATTCACTTATAAAGTCGACGATCGGTCAACGGGCAACTGTCTTCCGCCCGCCGTATGGGAGCTATGATGAGTCGATCACTGATCAATTAAGTGTACCGAACGTACTGTGGACAATTGATACACTTGACTGGAAGCATCGTGATCCTGAAAAAACGGTGCAGGCAGTAAAAGACCGTGCAAAAAATGGGAGTATCATATTAATGCATGATATTCATCAGGCAACTGCCGATGCATTGGATGAGGTGCTTGCAACACTCCAAAAACAGGGTTACGAATTTGTGACTGTTTCCGAACTGTTAGGAAAATAAAATAAAAGGCCTGGTGAATGTATATCACCAGGTCCATAATTTATAATGCTTTCAGTTGTAGAAAAGATAAATACTCATTTATTAAAATAGAGTCCTTTTCAAATAGCGGCAATGTCACAATATCCGCACTTTGCGCTACCCCTAATGCTGCAATCGCAACGAAAAATAATACACCAACTGCAATAAATGCAGAAAGTATACGGTGTGCTCCTTGCATTTCCGGATTGGCCTGTTTTCTGTTTTTACTGCGTACAAGGCTGAAGAATCGGTTTTTGTTTTCAGGTAAATGAAGCACATGTTCACATGCCAAACAAAGGTATGCTGTATGATGGTCAACCGTTACCGGATTGATCTGAACTGAATTGTTTGTGCGACCGCAGTTTTCACAGCGACATATATTATTATTTACCATAGAAAAAACCTCTTTCATCCCTTTCATACATTTATTATAGCATGAATTTTTAGAAAATTCATTCTTTTAATACAAAAACGCACTTACCTTAAAGTAAAGTGCGTTTGCTAGTTTATAAAATTTTCACTAACTGTAAAAATTCTGTAAGTGATGTTACTTCATATGTCGGGACAATTTCTGGATTATGCGGTTTACTTTCACGGTTAATCCAAACGTTGCGCATACCGACACGAGACGAGCCTAAAATATCGGTCATTAAATTATCGCCGACCATAATGGCCTCATCTTTCGTAACCTGTGCTTTTTCCATTACAAACTCGAAAATTGAAGCATCCGGTTTACCTTTACCGAAATCACCTGAAATAATAACATGGTCAAAATACGGTACAATCTCCGGAGTAATCTCCAGCTTTAAATTTTGTAAACTTGGTGCACCGTTCGTTAATAGCACAAGCTCGTATTTCCCTTTTAATTCATCCAATACCGCAAATGTATCTTCATAGAAAAATGGTGCTTTTTTACGTTCCTCTACAAAACGCTCCCCAAGTTCTGCGCCTAATGTTGCATCTTCAATTCCAAGGGCCGCCAAACCATTTGTCCAAGCTTCGGCACGATAGGCAGGTACAATTTCTTTCATCTGCTGAAATTGCGGTGTCGGATCATCAAACGTTCCCCAAAGACCTTCAAATGGGTTAATACCGATTAAGACCGTGTAGTCATATGTAGGATAACTTTCATAAAGACTGCGAGCTGCCGATCTTACCGCTACTTCCAACTCTTGTGCGTCGACGTTTTTTTTAGTCGTTGCATATTCGCATGTCTTTTCAAATGCCGTTTTCACTGAATGTTGATCGAATAATAAAGTATCATCTAAATCAAAAATTATTGTTTTAATAGCCATTGTTACGCTCCTAAAATTAATATATGTACCCATACATTTTACCATACTAAAGCGTACAATTTCCGTTACTTTTTGATTTTTCTAAATCTTTTACAACAAATGTAATTAAGGAATAAAAGCCTGTTATTCCTTATTTCTTAATTGCTGTAACAGATTATTAACACGTGTTTTTTGATTTTCAGTTTCTTCTTTCAGTAACTCAATCTTATACTCAAAACCATCATCCAAAATATTTACTATATCGCCTTCTTTAAGCTCTGATGGAATTTCAGCATAATGGATCAGAAGTTGCTCCGTTTCTTCCGGGCGTTTTAAAAAAATCGCATAATCTCCATCAAATCGGTCTAGCGTGTATTTATTGTAGTTCACTTACAACTTCCCCTTTCGCATTGACTAATTGGGCTGCATCGCCGCTGTTTAGCCATATTTGTCTTTTCGACCATTCCAGTACGGCCGTACCTGTTTTTGCATCGGGACCACTTGTAATCGAAAGCTTTTTACCTGGTGTTAAAATAATATCCGGGAAACTAAATACTTGATCACCTTCAACGGATATTAATTCCCAGCCTTCCAAATTAACCGCTTGATTACTATTGTTCTGGATGACAACAATTTCTTCATGCACATCTTTACTGATCAGTTCGACTTTACTGCTCTTTGTTGAGGCTGGTAACGGTATCGAACTCGTTGCCCCGATACCTGTCCACTCCTGTGCATCTATGTCATATGTTACCCCATCTGTAGTAATTACAATCGTTCCGGCTTCTGCAGTACTATATATTTCACTATTTACGTTTTTCAGTATATCAATTACTTCTGCATGCGGGTGACCGTATTTATTGTCCTGACCATAGCTTAATATAGTTGCTAGTGGACTGACCGCTTCTACAAATTTAGGCGAACTGCTCGTATTAGATCCGTGATGGCCTGCTTTTAAAATGGTTGCCTGTACATCGGTTCCTTTTTGTAAAAGCTCCTGCTCTACACCATTATCGGCATCTCCCATAAGTAAAAACGAAATATTTTGGTATTCCGCGCGCAGAACGATTGAAGCATCATTATTATCAGAAGCCGTTTCATCTGCAGCAAGTACTTCTACAGTAAGGTTGTCTTCAAGCTGAAATTCATCTCCCGTTTTAGGGATCGTAAACTTAATATTTTTAGCTTGAATGAGGCTTAGCATTTCTTCATATGTTTGAGACGTATGTACTTTTCCGGAATCGATAAATTCCTTTATTGAGATGGAATTCAGCACTGAAATCAGTCCGCCGATATGATCGGCATCCGGATGTGTTGCGACTACATAATCCAACCGGTTGACTCCTTGTGCTTTTAAATAGGCGACAACTTCCTTACCGGCACCCTTTACACCACCGTCAACAAGCATTGTTTTCCCGTTTGGCGCTTCGATGAAAATGGAATCCCCCTGTCCTACATCAATAAAGTGGACGGCCATTTCCTTTAGTGGTTCTTCGTATGTTTCTTCGGCTGGTTCTGTACATCCTACTACGAATAGTAACGTGAACATTAACAGTCCTATTAATTTTTTCATTGCAACAAATCCTTTTCTTTTACTCTCTTACTAGTTTACACAAGTTGATCTTATTATAAAAATCTCCCCTTCGCGAAAAAAACCAAATAGCACATGCCAATAGTTTGGCTGTGCTATTTGTCGATATTTAAAGGTCATCAAATTAAGAATATAGCTCATCTAAAATGGCGATTTTCTTGGCGATTGATTCTTCAAATGTCAGAATATATGCTGCTGGATCTTTCGGGTTGTGGAACTGTGTAATTTTACCGGTCGTTGGATGCACGAACTTCGAGGAAGCTCCGCAGCCGATACCTAAAATTGTTTGCACTTCTTCCATAATGACAATATTGTAGATCGACTCTTCTTCCGGTTTACAATAACCGACGTTTTCCAAGTTTCCTAAAATATTTTTCTGGCGGTATAAGTAATATGGAACATAGCCGTTTTCAGCTGTCCATTCCGTTGCCATCTGCATCATTTTTCCAACTGTGTCACGGTCTGCTACTTTATACTTATCTTTGTTTCGCGTCATTTCAGATGCACGCTTAAAGCTGAGCGTATGAACCGTTAAACTTTCAGGCTGCATTTTTGCAGATTCCGCTAATGAATGCTCGAACTCTTCAATACCTTCATTCGGCAAGCCGATAATCAAATCCATATTGATATTATTCATACCGGAATTGCGTGATAGCCAAAACTTCTCTACTGTTTCTTCAACAGTATGATGGCGGCCAATTGCTTTTAATGTTTCTTGCGTATAGCTTTGCGGGTTAACGGAAATACGGTCAATGCCCCACTTTTTCAACACTTCGATTTTCTCAGGTGTAATTGTATCCGGACGCCCTGCTTCTACCGTAATTTCACGAATGGACTCGGGATTCGGGAAAGCATCGAACATCGTTTTATATAATGCATCCATTTCATGTGCCTCGATTGATGTCGGTGTACCCCCGCCCCAGTAAATCGAAGTAATGCGCATATTTTTCTCTGTCAGCCATTTCCCCATTTCACGCAGCTCAATGTGAAGGCCGTCGATAAATTTCTCTACGCGTCCTGCCTTACGATTTGATTGGATCGCATAGGCCGGGAATGTGCAATACGCACACATTGTCGGACAAAACGGAACCCCAATATAAATTGAAATTTCCTTTCCAAGCTCGTCCAGATCCGGGATCACCGTAAGTTGACGCTCGACAATCGCTTTCATTAATGCGATTTTCTGATCCGAAATTCGGTAATCTTCTTTTAGTACCGCTGCAATTTGCTCGTCATTCATACCGGCTTTACGATATTTATGATAAAGCTTTGTCGGACGGACTCCTGTTAAAATACCCCACTGCTGAGTCATACCGGAATATTGTTCAAGTACATCAAGCATGACATGTGAAAGTGCACGCTTCATTCGGATGTTTTGCTCTTTTTCCGTTCCTTCTGTCTCATACTTAATCGAATAGTCGCTCGTATATTCCTGCCCATCCACTTTTAGCTTGGCAAATGTGGAAATTGTAAAGTTTTCATCGATAGACTTGTTAAATTCAATCGACATATCCGAACCGTCCTGATCGATCTGAATAACGGAATCCTCGTAAAATAAATTGGCTATATGATTAAGAACACGTGTCCAGTCTTCTTTGAATTGCTCATTAATATGAATCGTTTTCATGTTATTCTCTACCTTCTTATTATAATAAATAAAAAATCTATCTCATTGTAACAAATATTAAGGTAGAAGAAAAAAAACATGTTTATTTCTTAGTTAAATTAGTCTGGATAATCGTCTATAAAACTCCCTAAAACAAAAAAAGAGCCCTTCTAAAATCAAATAGCCATTTTTCTTTAATAGAAAAATGGCTTTTTATTGTTTGCAAAATTGATTTCCATTCCGGGGACGCTTTCCGGGGGCACGGCGTGGGGCCAACAAGATGTTGGTCACAAAAGCGTTGCCACAGGACGTGGCGTTCTTAGCTTTTGTTCCTAGTCTCAGGCATCGTGCTATTCCCCCAGGAGTCGCCCCTCCATTCAAATCAATTTTATAAAGTATATGCTTCTTTATTAATTTTTCGAGTTAAAGAATTCTACTTCTATCCAAGTACCTGGATCTTATAGCCCGTCGTACATTGCCTGGATTGGCTGTGTGATAATACGGTTAATTTCTTGGATTACTGCACTTAATGCCATTTCCGCTTCCAGCATCGCAATAATTTTAGCGTTTTGCTGAGCTAACTGTGCTGTTTTTTGTAAAAATACATACTCTTCTTCTGTAATTTCTTCACCAGCATTTTGTTTGTCCTGCATCTTTAATTGAACATCACGGAAGTTTGTGAATAATACTTTCGCTTCCTCGTCTGCACGTACAGTTTCCACTGCGTTCTTTAAATTTTGAAACTCATCAGTCTTGCGGAATGTTGCTTCAAGTTTATTAATATCTTCATAAATATTAATCATGTAATATTCCTACTTTCTCTTTTTAGTTCGTCAAAAAGACGATTAACGCTTGAATGATCCCGACAAGACCACCAATAATGCCGCCCAGCCATGTGATTAATTTCAGCTCTTTACTAATAATACCTAGTACAAGCTCTTCTAATTTGGCGATAGGGAAAGAATCTACCTGCTCTCGAACGACTTCCGCTAAATTCAATCGCTTCAGTACGTCTTCGATTTTTCCTTCTGCTGCGATAAATGTTTTATCCATCATTTTAGGTAGCAGATCATTTGTAGCCCAGTCTTTTCCTTGTGGCCAATAGTCATTAACCGTTTTATCCAGGCGTGCCTCCAATGCCAGTGCATTTTTTGCATAGCTTTGGATACTCGTTTCAATCGTATCAAAGTTTACATCATTCATAAAGTCCATTGCCGGTCGATTTTTAATTTTTTCCCACTCTGTTGTAAAAATCCGATGTAAAAGTGCAGCTGTTCCTGGAGCTTTTAAAAACTTTATAAGCTCACGCTGTACTTTATCAACGAGTGATGTCGAGTCTCCTAAAAACATTTGGATCATTCCGCCAAATGAACCTTTTGTCGATAAGAAGTCATCAAGCATGTTTTTGATTGTCATCGTACCTTCTGGCGACATAAAATAATCTTCGCCTTTTTGCAGTATCTGTACGACAGCCTCATCGATTTTCTGGTCCAACACAGGCTCCAAATCATTCGGTAATAATTCACGAATGGCTTTTGTAGATAACGTATTTTTTACTTTATGGAATTGTACATGAATAAGTTCATCCACTTTCCCTTCCACTGTTTGCGGTAATTGTGTGAAACCCGCCAAACGAATCCAGTCATTGATCGTTTTTTCGTTAGTAAATATTTCTTGCGTCACTTTATTTTGTGCAAAGGTTAATACACTTTCGCGTATTTCCTTTGATAAGAACTTCTTCTTAATTGTTTCGGGTGTCAGTAAATATTCCGAAACGGTTTTTCCTAACTGAATCGCCAAATCCTCACGGCGTTTCGGAATTAGACCCGGTGTTAACGGCAGCTTCCATTTTTTAAAATAGATTGGCTTATAAGGTCTAAAAAGCATTTTGATTGCCATATAGTTTGTCGCTGCACCAACGACAGCGCCTACAACACCAAGCAGGAATAATAGCGAAATAAATTCTCCCATTTTGCTCACTCTTTCTTCATCATGTGTATGTTCTATTATTAATTTCAAAAAAGAAAAATTGCAACAATGTACTACTTTCTTGTACGATAAAAATGGGAGGGAAGTTTCATGATTCAACATTTTAGCTATAAGCCATTGTTTGAAAACAGTCAAATTCCGGGGTGGTCCATCCGCTTTTTCTATGAGCAGAAACGTTATGTAGCAGAATATTATAAAGATGGAAGCATCAAATTCTTTGGGGAAAGTCCAGCTGAAGAACAGAAAGAACAGCTTGAGAAAATGATTCACGAGTTAATGCTCTTTCACGTTTACGAATAAAAAGAAATGGGAGCAGTCGAATTTTCGATGCTCCCATTTTTATGCGCGTTTCGAGTTAATCATAATTTAGTAGCTGGCTGCAGAAAATTTTAGTTGCTGGCATTTGCTAATTTTTCTGCCTACTAAATTATCATTATCTACCATTTCACAGTAGCATAAATCTATTGAAATTTCAATTTTCTATCAATTTATCCACATCTGGTAAATCATTCATTTTTCTGATTATAGACACCGAATCCTACTCAAAATTTTTTCCTCAATTTTCAAATTCATAAATTGTTTTTTTAACGTAAATATTTTATGATTGTAGTATTAATTTTTTTTTAGGAGGTGTACTCTTTATTTGCCACGCTCATTTGCGCCGCAAATAGAGAATATAGTTGGACGTAGACATAGGAATCGAACTAACCATTAGGTTGATAGCATTTGCTATCTTAATTGCCGCTACGGCATTTTTTGTTGCAACTGAGTTTGCAATAGTTAAAGTAAGAACGACAAAAATTGATCAGCTCGTTGCAGAAGGAAATAAATCTGCTATGCGGGCAAAAAAGGTAATTTCAAACCTCGATGAGTATTTATCTGCTTGTCAGCTCGGAATTACGATTACGGCATTAGGACTCGGATGGCTTGGAGAACCGACTTTCGAAATAATTCTTCATCCAGTATTTGAGTTCTTTAACTTAAGTGGTAATCTCACAACTGTTCTTTCATTTATTGTTGCCTTCTCACTCGTAACATTTATTCATGTTGTCGTAGGGGAATTAGCTCCAAAAACTCTCGCTATTCAAAAAGCAGAAGCCGTAACATTAAAGCTTTCCGGATTTTTAATTCTGTTCCATAACATCATGTATCCTTTCATCCGTGCTTTAAACGGATCGGCGCGTGCATTATCTGGAGCATTTGGCTTGAAAATGGTTTCTGAAACTGAAGAAGCGCACTCTGAAGAAGAGCTTCGCATGATTTTATCAGACAGCTTTAAGGGCGGGGAAATTAACCACTCTGAATACGAATATGTTAATAGTATTTTTGAGTTTTCTGATCGAATAGCGAAGGAGATAATGGTACCTCGTACTGAAATTATCAGTATTGAAAGAGGTCAAACGATTCGCGAAGTATTTGAAGTAATGGGCATTGAACAATATACACGATACCCTGTTACAGATGGAGACAAAGACCATGTCATTGGTCTTGTTAACATGAAGCATTTATTAACAGCTTATATTAAAGATGCTGCAAATGGCGATAAGCTCGTTGATGATTATATGCAACCGGTAATCCGAGTAATTGAAACAATTCCTATTAGTGATTTATTATTAAAAATTCAAAACGAACGTATTCATATGGCTATTTTAATGGATGAATACGGTGGTACTTCCGGTTTAGTTACAATTGAAGATATTATCGAGGAAATTATCGGTGATATTCAAGATGAATTCGATGAAGATGAAATTCCGGAAATTCAGGAAATCGCAAAAGACCACTACATCTTTGACGCTAAAATGTTATTGCAGGAAATGAATGATATTTTAGGTACAACGTTTGAAGATGAAGATATCGATACAATCGGTGGTTGGTTCATGACACAACGCTTTGATGTTCAGGAAGGCGATATCATTGAGTCGGAAGGATATCAGTTCAAAGTTACGGAACTGGACGGTCACCACATTTTGTATATTGAAGTAACAAAACTTCCGCCGTCTGAAACGACAGACGAGGAAATTCTATAATCAAAAAAACCCTCACTTTTTGGCACTGACTGCCTTTTTTGAGACAGTAAGAAAACACCTTCTAAACAGCCAGTTGACGGTATTGCACCGGCGACTGGTTGTTTAGTTTCGTTTGAATACGGATATTGTTATAATAGTTTATATACTCTTCGACGATTCGAATCACACATGCATTCGTTGTGCTGTGGATTCCGTCGAGATAGAACGTTTCGGACTTTAGCGAGGAGTGAAACGTTTCGATTGGGGAATTATCAGCTGGCGTGCCTTTACGGGACATGCTCATGGTAATTCCTTTTTCTTTTACTTGTTTTTGATATTCGTAAGATGTATAGACCGACCCTTGATCGCTATGAAGAATTGCCTCACTTGAGATTCCTTCTACTTGACTCAATGTGTCCACTACGAATTGTGTATCCTGTGTCGTTCCAATTGTGTACGCAATAATTTCGCCGTTGTATAAGTCCATAATACTTGAAAGATATAACATCGATTGACCAAAAGGCAAGTAAGTAATATCGGTTACGAGCTTTTGAAGTGGCTCAGTAGCGTGGAAATCACGCTCTAAATGATTCGGTGCTATACTTGTTGGTTGCCCCGTACGCTTACGTTTCTTCACTTTAACACGACACGACCAATTATATTTTTGCATGATTTTTTGAACCGTTTTCTCGGCTAAATCCGGAAAGAAACTTGCGATTTTACGATAACCATACCGATATTTATGTGCTGCACATTTTTCACCAACATCTTGATCTCGTTTTTCTTTTGTCGTTTGCGCACCTTTTTGTTTTCTCCAACGATAATACGTGGCCCTTGCCACACCCATTAATTCACAGATTCTTTGTATAGAAATTTGGCCTCTAAGTGCCTCTACTACTTCTACAAATGCTTGTCCAACCACTTCCTTTCCAATTCCTTGTACTTTTTTAGCACTTCCACTTGCTGTTTTAAATAACGATTTTCAGCCTGTAAACGGGATTCCTCTGAATCAAACTCAGGCCCTTTTCCGAAAGAATATTGTTTCCCCACCGGCTGATGAAGTCGATATATTTCGCCAGTTTTATACCATTTCATCCATGTTTTTAATTGACTAACATTTTTAATATTCAATTCATCCATTATTTGCTTTGCAGGAATTCCTGACAGCTTCATTTCGATTGCTTTCATTTTCACTTCTGCTGGATAGCTTACTCTTGTACCCATAGAAAAAACACCTCCACGTTGATTTACTAGGTTTAATACCCGTTTTTCAACGAAAGGTGTTTTTATTTGTCTCATTAATTTAGGTCAGTGCCTTTTTCCTGCCGGAGAAAAAGTGAGGTTTTTTATTTATCGGTCTTATTTAGCTTTCATTCGTTTCAGTCAAATTATGTTTTACTGCATATAATGCCGCCTGAGTACGGTCCTGTACATGGAGCTTTGCAAAAATATTCGATATATGGGTTTTAACTGTTTTTTCAGTCACATATAACGAAGAAGCGATCTCCCTGTTGCTTTTCCCCTTTGTCAGTTCTGCCAATACGTCCTGTTCCCGCGGTGTCAGCGGATTTAAAATATGGGGCTTGTTCTCATCTTCACGCAGCCCTTCTTCTAATTGCGTAGTCGCTTCCGGATGGATCGTATTTTCGCCTCGCATAATTTGACGAATCGATTCCACCAAATCATCCGGTTCGATATCTTTTAGCTGGTATCCTGATGCCCCTGCATCCATTGCCGGCAGCACATGGTCTTTATCCGAAAAGCTTGTCAGCATCAGCACTTTAATATGCGGCCACTTGTTTTTTATTTTCTTTGTTGCCTGAATGCCGTCCATTTCAGGCATGACGAGGTCCATTAAAACAATATCAGGAGAAAGTTGTTCAACAAGTTCTACTGCTTCAAATCCGTTTTTCGCTTCTCCTACAACTTCGATATCCTTTTGAGTTTTTAAAAAGAATAATAACCCTCGTCTTACTACATGATGGTCATCTGCTATTAGTACCCGTATCATAAAATCCCCCCTAGTATGGTAAACGGACAAGTAATTCTGTTCCTTTTCCAATTTCACTTACCCAATCCGCGGTTCCTCCAACTGCATGTGCCCGGTCAATAATTGATTGCATGCCGATCGATGGTATACGGCGATGTGCCTCTACATTAAAGCCATGACCTGCATCGTTTACAACGAGTAATACATCGGTAGCGGTCACGTTTATATATATTTCTACAGTCTTTACACCTGCATGTTTACGTACATTATTCAATGCTTCCTGAGTAATTCGGAAAAGCGTTTCCTCTACTCGTGAAGGAAATTGAATGACACCCGAAACATTGACCGTTAATTTCAGGCTTAGCATTTCTGCATACACTTTGATCGCTTCAATGAGTCCGCTTTCCAACCCTTTCGGACGAAGCTGCCAAATGAGTGCACGCATTTCCGTCAAAGCCTCCTGGGTAAGCTGCTGAATATCTTTAAATGTTTCCTTAATATCCTGCTCGTTGCTCATCTCTACTCCAGCACGGGCTGTCAGTGTTACCGAAAAAAGAAGCTGGTTGACAGAATCATGTAAATCGCGTGCTAAACGGTTACGTTCCTGAACAAGCGCAATTTCCTGCTGTTCATTTGTTAAATAAATTCGTTTAATCGCAGAACCCATCTGAAAGGCTACCGATTCAAGTAAATCCAACTCCTCATCCGAAAAGCGTACTGTATTTCTTGAAGCGACATTCAGCAACCCGAAACGTTCCTGTCCTGATTGCAACGGTACCGTCGCATGGTGGGTGATTTCGTTATGGTCGCCTACATTTGCTGCGATGGCACTTTCTATGCGCTGGCATTCAATAATATTCGAAGCTTTTTTTAATTCTTCATTGCGGAAACGGGACACACACCAGCATCCGCCCTTCTTTAAATAGTGGCAATCGTTATGACTAAGCGCATTCGGTAAATCCTGCTTCACGACAAGCTCGGATTTCCCTTTTTTATCGATAAAGAAAATCCAGCCTGTTTCGAATTTCGTACCGCTTAAAAATTTCGACAGCGCCCCATTCAACATAGGAATCATTTCTGTTTCCTCGTTTAACAGCTCAGCAATTTCTTTTAATATGGCAATATTAGATTGGTCTTTTGTCATACTGGCTCTTCCTTTGCAACTTCACTTTTCTCTATCATACCATTTCAATTAAATAGAACGCACCGCTATCCCTCTCATACTTTTGAATGAAAAAAATCCTGCTATTTTTTACAATAGCAGAATTTTCCTGTAAGTTATTTTAAATATTCCACGCGGTACACATCATGGCGTCTGTCTTTTAGATGCTTAACTGTACCGTCTTGACGTTGTCGTCGCAATATTTCCAGATCGACATCCCCGATCAATACCATTTCCAGGTTCGGACTCGTCTCTCCTACAATTCCATCCCGCGCAAATTCAAAATCGCTTGGTGCGAAAATGGCCGATTGCGCATATTGAATATCCATGTTTTCCGTTTCAGGCAAGTTGCCGACCGTTCCGGAAATAACCGTGTAAATCTGGTTTTCAATCGCACGTGACTGTGCACAATAGCGCACGCGTAAATAGCCTTGACGGTCTTCTGTACAAAACGGTGTGAAAATAATATTCGCACCCATATCTGTCGCAATGCGTGCAAGTTCCGGAAACTCGATGTCATAGCAAATCTGAATGGCAATCTTGCCGCAGTCCGTATCAAATACGCGGACTTTATCTCCGTTACTGATCCCCCACCATTTACGCTCATTTGGTGTAATGTGAATTTTATATTGTTTTTCAATCGTCCCGTCACGTCTGAATAAATAGGCGATATTGTAAATTTCTTCGTCCTCTTCCTCAACAAAATGCGAACCGCCGATAATATTGACATTGTAGCGGACCGCCAGACTTGTAAATAGTTCGATATATTCAGGTGTATATTTCGTTAATTTACGAACAGCCTGTGACGGCGATTTTTCATTTAAGAAACTCATCAGCTGCGTCGTGAAAATCTCCGGGAAGACAACGAAATCCGAGCCTGCATCAGAACCGACATCCACAAAGTATTCACACTGCTTCGCAAAGTCTTCAAAGGAATCGATTGCGCGCATCATATATTGCACAACACAAATACGCACTGGATAACTCGTCTTGAAATGACGCTTTGTCAGTGGTCGGTAATCCACGTTGTTCCATTCCATTAATGTCGCATACTTGCCTGAAGCTCTATCGTCCGGTAAATAGTTTGGATTGATACGCATTAAAATAAAGCCGTTCATCATTTGGAATGTCAGCACCGGGTCATATATTTTATGGCGACTTACCGCATCCACATAATCACGTGGACTCATCTCTTCCGAATGAACATGGTAGTTTGGAATTCGGCCGCCAATAATGATAGATTTCAAATTAAGTGTTCGCGCCAGATCTTTCCGCGCCTCATACAGCCTTTGACCGACTTTCATACGGCGATATTCCGGGTGCACCATTACTTCAATACCGTACAGGTTGTAGCCATCCGGATTGTGATTTGTAATAAAGCCATTGTCGGTAATATCGTTCCATGTATGGCGGTCATCGTATTCATCGAAGTTAATGCGCAGGCTCGAGCAGGAACCAATTACTTTTCCATCTAGCTCGGCTACCATTTGTCCTTCAGGGAAAATGGTTAAATGGCTGTATAGATGTGCGCGTTCCCAAGGCTCCATGCCTGGAAAGCATATACGCTGTATTTCTAATATTGAGTCAATATCCTCTGTTGTCATATTTCGGATAATCATTGGTTTTTCAAATTGGGACATATCTAATGAATCTGTCATGCAAAACTCCCCCTCCATATTTAACTTTCCTTTTAATAGCCTTTGATAAACGTAGTAATTTACTTTTTCTCGAATTCAAACTATAATCAATGAGAATAAATATGAAAAACTTCTGCTGATAGAAGTTTCAAATTTGAATATCGAGGTAGCACTATGTCCAAAAAACTTGAAAATGCCTTGCTCATTATTTGGGTTGTATCGTTGACAGCAACGCTCGGATCATTGTATTTTTCTGAAATACGAGGCTACGAACCATGTACATTATGCTGGTACCAGCGCATTTTAATGTACCCTATTGTGCTGATTTCAACGATTGCCTACATCCAGAAAAATGCGAAAATTGCATTAACAACAGCCGTTTTTTCTACAATTGGCGCGGCAACATCTCTTTATCATTATAGCCTGCAAAAGTTAGTTTTTATGCAGGATGCAGCACCTGCTTGTGGTCGTGTAGCATGTACCGGTCAGTATATTAACTGGTTAGGCTTTATTACGATTCCATTTTTGGCGCTTACTGCTTTTGTTATTATAGCAGCAGTTAGTTTTTATATGTTAAAGGTTTTAAAGGGGGAGAAATAATTTGAAGAAGTTAGCGATTGTCGGTGCGGTTATTGTGTTATTATTCGCAGCAATTATTGTGCTGACAAACATGAAAAACAATGAAAAACTAGAAAACAATCCGTACGGTACAGACAACTTAAAACAATCAACAATCGACTTGTTGGACGATGAAAACTATCAAAATATCATTTTACCGAATGCATTAGCAGAAAAAATTGAGTCAGGTGACGGCGTTGTCGGCTATTTCTTCAGTCCTGAATGTTCTCACTGCCAAAACTACACTCCAAAACTTATGCCGATTGCCGATGAACTAGATGTTCAAGTTGATCAATTAAACATTCTTGAGTATACGGATGAGTGGACTACTTATAATATTCAAGCAACACCAACTCTTATCTACTTCGAAAATGGTGAAGAAGTTGCTCGTTTAGAAGGTGACGCACCAGATGAAACAACGCGTCAATTCTTTAACGATGTTGTGTTAAAATAAGATTATATTCAAAATCGTGTTCTTTACGAGCACGATTTTTCATTTGGAGGAAAATTAATGTTCACATATATCATTCACGAAAACGGACAAACCGTTGAAGACCTGCTTCGCGAAAAGTGGCGCTTAGGCAAAAAGCTTGTTCACGAATTACGTATGGCCAAAGCGGTTACAATCGATGGCGAGCCAATTATATGGAAAGAGTCGTTCGAGAAAGGGACGAAAATCGAATTTGCATTTGATATTCCCTCTTCTAACTATATTCCAACGGACAGCTGTGATGTAAATATCCGCTATGAAGACGAGCACTGCCTAATTGTTTCAAAGCCTAAAGGAATGGCGACACATCCAAACGAACCAACTGACAATGACACATGCATGAATCATGTAATGCGTCATATTATGGACAACGGCGGGCATTATGCAGAGCACGTACACCGTTTGGATCAAGGGACAAACGGGTTACTGCTTGTTGCAAAGCATCCGATTGCAAAGTCTATTTTTGACCGCATGATTGAGGAAAAAACAATCATCCGTACGTATGCCGCAGAAGTTCAGGGCAATCTTCGTACAGACAGCGGTACGATCAACGCGGCCATCGGTAAAGACCGTCATCACAATACTCGCCGTGTTGTGTCACCTACTGGCCAGCATGCCGTGACACATTATGAAGTAGTGAATCGCTATAAAGGTACATGTGTTGTCCATGTTGTTCTTGAGACAGGTCGTACACACCAGATTCGCGTGCATATGGCGCATTTAGGTCACCCGATCGTAGGTGATACAATGTACGGTGCACGTGAAACCGCATCAGGCGATTATGAATTGCACGCCATTCAGCTAGCATTTATGCACCCGTTTTTAGACGAGCAGATCATCGTTAAAGATAACTAAAAAACGGGGCTGGGACAGAATTAGTTCCAGTTCACGCAAAAAAGAGAAATTGCACAATGCAATTTCTCTTTTTTGCGCTTTATTAAGAAAATATTGGAAGAGGTATTAACCTCTTACCGCATACTTCCTTAAATTTGTGGCCATTAGTGCCAAACCTATTTCGTTAGTAACCTTTGATTTTCCCCGAACAGAAAATCGACGGAAACACAAATTAGCCTTCAAGAATCCAAAAACTGGTTCCACGTCAATTTTACGTTGACGATAAATGGCAGCCGTTTTTTCTTCTGAAAGCTTCGCTCTTACTTCTTCTTTTTGTTGTTCCCAATTCTCATTAATCATGAGTCTACGATTTTTCCCTTCCGCTGCTTTGGTACACTTTGTACGGAAAGGACACCCTGTACATTCTTCACATTCATAGATTTTAAATTCTCTTTGGAAACCTGATTTATCCGTACGAACAGAATTGTATTGGAATCGTAATCTCTTTTCATTTGGACATATGTATGCATCGTTTTCTTTCTCATACACCCAATTGCTTGTCTTAAAAGGATCATTTTTGTATTTTCGCTTCTGTTCGTTCAAGTAATGATTGAATGTAATGAGTGCTGTTCGTTTTCGATTGTTAAGAATATCCTGGTAATTCTGTTCACTGCCGTATCCGGCATCCGCTACAATATGCTTTGGTAACTCGAAATAATTTTCTTCAATTTGATTAAGAAATGGAATAAGCGTTTTCGTGTCTGTTGGATTTGGAAATACATCGTACGCGAGTGTATATTGACCTTCAGTAGCGATTTGTACATTATATCCTGGCTTCAATTGGCCGTTTTGCATATAGTCATCTTTCATCCGCATAAATGTTGCTTCATGATCCGTCTTTGAATAACTGTTACGTGTGCCAAACACATCAAAATCTTTTTGGTATTTCTGCTTTCTTATGATCCAATCGTGTACTTGTTTAAGTATTTGCTTCGGTGTTTTTCGTTCGCTACGTAATCTTTTTCGCTCAATGACATCGTCAGAATGCTCTATTTTGCTCGTATAGTCGTCGACTACTTCTTCTAGGTGATGTGCTACTTGAGTTAACTCTTCTAATGATAACTGTTCATCATTTTCACGTTTGATTTCAGGAATAATTTGATGTTCAAGTAACTCATCGTAAAGTTTATTTGATTTTTCTACGAGGTTGGTGTGATGTTTTTCCACTGATTTTTTCCAAACAAATGTGAACTTATTGGCATTTGCCTCAATCTTTGTGCCATCGATAAAAATCGCTTCCTGATCGATGAGTTTTTCTTCAACTAACTGACAACGGAATTGTACAAAACATTGGCGAATGAGTTCTTTCATATTTGGATGTACACGAAAACGATTAATAGTGCGATAACTTGGTTCATATCCTTGGGCAAGCCACATCATACGGATACTGTCTCTAGTCAGATCTTCAATTTTTCTTCCTGAAAAAGTGGATTGTGTGTAACCACATAGAATCAGCTTTAGCATCATACGTGGATGATACGATGGGCAACCCGTATGGTGAATGAAAGGAGCGAAAGCTTCGTTTGGAATGCTTTCGACCAAATTATGGATTGAAAAGGCAATATCATTTTTATGTAACTTTACTTCTAAATCTAGCGGTAAAATAAGTTGATTCATGTTATAATCTTTAAACATAAGGACACTTCTTTCGTTTGAAATTTGGTTGTAGGATACTTAAATTTTAACAGAGAATGTCCTTTTTTTATGCTCGAAATTATGCAGAGATTTACTTGATATAGAAGAAAAATTAGTTGTTCGGAGTGAAGGCGGCGACTCCCAGGGGACAAGCACGTGGGAGAGACTAAAGGCTCGATCCGTGCCCCCAGGAAAGCGTCCGCCGTAACGGAGAACAACGGCTACATAGTAGACACAAAATAATAAAGCCGTTCAATTTTACTCATCGTAAAATTTGAACGGCTTTTTATTGAGGAGGGTTTTGTCCCAACCTCTTTTCTTATCTTTTTTCACGCTCAATATAGGTTACTTCATTCGCTCTCGAAAGTTGATAAATTAAGCTTCTACCAGTTGAGTGTAATTCTTTTTCTTTAATTACAAACTGATCCCCTGTTTTTGTTGTAAATGTGATGTCTCCCTTGTTACTGCCTACAACATATTCATAAACAACTTCATCGAGTTCTTCCCACCGATATTGTTGTTCCTCAAATAAATAGTGTCGTTCCAATTGTTCCTGGCTAATCAATAAATAATTTTGAGTCGATAAATAACCAATGCCAATACTCAATATAAAGAGTAACATTCCGATTAAATAAACTTTCATATTACGCCTGTACGCTAAAAGCCAAAACATCACAATTAAAACAAAACCTGTTACAAGTACAAGTCTTAAATTAATCGGGTTTGGAATAAATGTGGCGGCCGACTTATTATACTGAAAAAATTCATTCTGAAAAATCGGATGGAAAATCATAATAAAAGGTGCAACAACTACAATCGTTACTGCTGACATTGAGAAAAACAAACTCGGTGAAAATTTTTTAAACACAGTTTCACTCCCCCTAAGTTAAAACGATGTTAGAAATCAAAATGGAAATTATCCGGATCCTTCCCGAAACGTTCATTGCGATTCAATGCATTTAACTGCTGCATTGTTTCATTTGTTAATTCGAAATGATATAGTTCAATATTTTCTTTAATACGTGAAGCTGTAACAGATTTCGGAATGATGATGACATCATTTTGTAAATGCCAACGTAAGATGATTTGAGCTGGTGATACATTATATTCATTTGCAATACGAATAATCGTTTCGTCGTTTAAAACATTTCCACGGCCTAGCGGTGACCACGCCGTTACCGCGATCCGCTGCTGTTCACAAAATGTGCGCAGCGTTTCTTGGGACAAATACGGATGGGCTTCGATTTGGTTGACCATTGGCGCGACATTGCAAGTTGCCATAATTTTTTTCAAATGATGTTCATGATGATTGGATACCCCAGGTACACGGATAAGCTTCTCATCATACAAGCGCTCAATTGCACGGAACGTATCTACATATTTATCCTCAACCGGCCAATGTGTTAAATAAAGATCCACATAATCCATATCAAGCTTTTTCAGTGATGTTTCAAATGCACGCAAAGTATTGTCATACCCTTGGTCGCTGTTCCAAACTTTTGTCGTAACAAAGATGTCCTCGCGCGGTACAGAAGAATGGCGAACTGCTTCCCCTACTTCTTCTTCATTGTAATAAAGCGCGGCCGTGTCGATTGCACGGTAGCCTAAATCAAGCGCTGTTTCAATCGCCTGAAGTGTTTCATCACGGTCCGTCATTTTATAAACTCCTAAACCTAAATAAGGCATTTCTACACCATTCATTAACTTTTTCGTTGATTGTAAATTCATCTTGTTCACCTCTTACATTTGATTGTGTTTATTATAACATTCTAATTATTTATCGTTTACTAATTGCTATTATTTGTTAATACATACAGTCTTGTAAACTTATTCTCTAGTATATTACTATTTACAGAATAATCTTCCTGCTTCAGGAGTATATATTATAATATATTCTCGTTGAGGAGCTGAAAAACTATGATGGATACACAACTAGTTTTGACTGGATTTTTAAAGCGTGCACAACGGTACTTCCCGAACAAACAAATTATCTCTCGTACAAGCCCCACTAAAACACATCGCATCACATTCAATGACTATGTAAAAAGAACGCACCGTTTAGCGGATGCCCTGACAAAGCTCGGGATGAAGCGTGGTACAAAAGTCGGCACATTTGCCTGGAATCATCACCGTCACCTTGAAGCATATTTTGCGATTCCATGCAGCGGTGCCATTTTACACACGATTAACATCCGCCTTGCCCCTGAACATATTGTTTATATTATCAATCATGCCGAAGATGAAATTTTATTGATTGATAGCGACTTATTCCCGTTAGTCGAGCCTGCACTTGGCCACTTGAAAACGGTTAAGCATATTATCGTCATAGGTGATGAATTAAGCGCTCCACAATCCAGTTTCCCGAATGTATACAGCTACGAACAGCTTCTACAGGAAGCGGATGAAAATTACGAATTCCCGACAGATCTGGATGAAAATTTGCCAGCTGGGATGTGCTACACTTCTGCAACGACAGGTATGCCAAAAGGTGTCGTCTATACACATCGAAGCATCGTGCTTCATAGCCTCGCACTTGGCCTTGCCGAATCCTTTACAGTAAAAGAAAGTGACACTGCCCTTCCTGTTGTACCGATGTTCCATGCAAATGCATGGGGCTTCCCGTTTGCTGCATTGAATTTCGGCTCCAATATTGTTTTACCAGGACCAATGATGACACCTAGTTTAATACTGGACTTGGTTGAACAAGAAAAGGTAACAATTACAGCAGGTGTTCCAACAATTTGGCTTGGCGCACTGGTTGAACAGGAAAAAAATCCACGTGACCTTTCATCTGTCCGTTTAATTATTTCAGGTGGCTCCGCATCACCAAAAGGCTTAATTCAGGCTTACAATGAAAAACTTGGTGTTCCGTACATTAACGCCTACGGTATGACAGAAACTTCACCGCTTGTAAGTATGTCGCATCTAACAAGCGATATGAACGACTATACAGAAGATGAACAGTTAAATATCCGCGTTTCTCAAGGTTTGACAGTTTCGCTAATTGAAACAGAAGTTGTAAATGAAAATGGCCCGGTTCCATGGGATGGAAAAACAATGGGTGAACTGCGTGTCCGCGGTCCATGGATTGCCTCTGAATACTACAATGATGAACGGACTAATGAAGCATTCCGTGATGGGTGGCTTTATACAGGTGACATTGCGGTCTATACAAAAGAAGGCTATATCAAACTTACCGATCGTACGAAAGACCTTATCAAATCGGGTGGAGAATGGATTTCGTCCGTTGATCTGGAAAATGCCCTCATGTCACATCCAGCTGTTTTCGAGGCTGCCGTAATTGCGGTTCCGCATCCGAAGTGGCAAGAGCGTCCGCTGGCATGTGTTGTTTTAAAAGAAGGGGCAACAGCATCTAAAGAAGAGCTTATCGAGTCTATCGAACTGGACTTTGCAAAATGGTGGATTCCGGACGATGTCGTATTTTTAAATGAAATTCCAAAAACTTCTGTCGGCAAATTTTTAAAAGCAACTCTACGAGAACAATTAAAAGACTATAAAGTTCAAATTTAACGAAAGAAAATGTGCACTGAAACGCAAATTTCAGTGCACATTTATTTATTTTCCTTCATCCTCTTCATCATCAAACTGCTGCGGATCTGAAATGCGCTCCGCTTCTTCCAATTGCCCGCCATCTCGTAAGTTCTCCATCTGTTTCCCTAGAATTTTCAGCTCATCCATAGTATTAGCCATATTTCCGTTAACGATTTCTTCTCTTTTCATATGCTATCCCTCCAAATTAATTTAGTATTATTTTTTTCCAATTTTGACTGATTTCTGTCATAAATAAAGTATTCATTCAAATAATTTATGCTATACTGAAAAAAGAGATAATTAAAACATGAGGAGGATACTTCCATGAAATTACTTTTAATTCTTGGTGTCAGCATATCATTTTTAGTAGCTATTTTCACAGCTGGCTATGATAGCAAACCATTCCCAAAAGAAAGATAATTCCACTAGCTTTCCAGTAAAGGACAATCGTCAAGTAGCGATTGTCTTTTTCATTTGACTTTTATTATCACATATTTTATATTAGTTACATAAAGTAAGTTGATTATAAAAAATAACCATTAAGGGAGTTCATATATTATGGCTACACATTTTCATAAAAAACCTAATCTATACCCAGCTCATGTTCAATTAAAGGTTTCTAACTTAGTACGTTCGATCGAATACTACACAACGGTTATCGGCTTTAAAGTATTACAGCAAACAGAAACGGAAGCATACTTAACAGCAGACGGACAAACAAGCTTAGTATCACTAGTCGAAGTACAAAATGCACAGCCGCTTAAACAAGGCTTTGCAGGTTTATACCACTTAGCATTACTATTACCCTCTCGCAAGGACTTAGGAAACATTGTACAGCATTTTGTTAACATGAATATTCGTCTTGGTGCTGCAGATCATGATGTTTCAGAAGCGCTTTACTTGAACGATCCGGATGGAAACGGAATCGAAATTTATATCGACCGTCATGAATCGGAATGGACTTGGAATCAGGATGAACAAGTGCATATGGTGACAGAACAGCTGAATTTCCAGCCGATTTTAGCAGCTGCAGACGGCAACTGGAACGGCCTTCCTGCTGACACTGTTATGGGGCATGTACACTTATCCGTAGTAAATCTGGACAAATCGGAGCAGTTTTATACAAATGTATTGGATTATAATGTTGTGACTCGTTACGGTGCACAGGCGCTGTTCGTATCAACTGGTAAATACCATCACCATTTCGGATTAAACACTTGGAACAGCAACAATGGCCATGCTCCAGCAAACGATATGGTCGGTTTAAAATCCTTTACGGTCGTATTAAAGGATGCGGAATATGCTGAAAAAGTAAAACAAAGCCTGACAACTAACGGATTCATCGTTGAAAACTTTGCAGAAGCACCAGCACACGGTGGCACTCAGTTATTCTCAACTGTTGATCCAAACGGTTTACGCATCGTGTTTACATTAGACGGTGAATAATTACCGGTAACCTAAAGCAAGAGCCCGAAAAATTTTTCGGGCTCTTTTTGAAACTTTCTTTTCTATCCTACGTATACATAACTAATTACAAATAACGGAGGAATTCATTTGTCACTATTTAATAAAGTTTTAGCAAGTGTTGGTATAGGATCTGCAAAAGTTGATACAAAATTACACAAATCAACTTACACATTAAATGAAAATATTTCAGGTGTTGTAGAAATCATCGGGGGTAGCACGGAACAGCAAATTGATGCAATCTATCTAACTCTTTATACAAACTTTATCCGCGAAATTGATGATAAAAAGATTAAAGATGACGCGGTGCTGCACAAATACAAATTAAATGAGCCATTCACAATTCAGGCAGACGAAAAACGCCAAATTCCATTTTCGTTCGCCCTGCCCCCTATTGTTCCGGTAACAACGGGCAACTCGCGTGTATGGATTCAAACGGGCTTAGACATTAAAAATGCGGTAGATCCTACAGATAAGGACTTTATCGAGATTCAGCCAACTCGTCTTGCGAATGGCGTGTTAACAGCGATTCAAAATATGGGCTTCCGGTTACGTAAAGTAGATAACGAACAAGCCCCTTCTTATTTACGCCGCCAAACACCGATTGTACAGGAATTTGAGTTTACACCGACAAACAACACGTATCGCCGGTATCTAGACGAACTTGAAGTTGTCTTTTTACATCAATCACCAAATTCAGTCGAAATTTTATTGCAGGTAGACCGACGTGCCCGCGGACTTGGAGGATTTTTATCCGAAGCATTCGAAATGGATGAAAGCTTCATCCGCCTTACATTATCCGAACACGACAATATCCAGGCAAAGCTTGAGCAAGTGATTAAAACGAAGATGAAATAATAAAAAGGCAAGAAGCATCAGTCGCTTCTTGCCTTGTTTTATTTTAATCCTGGGTAGTTTTGTTGTCTTAGTACTTCGTAAATAACGATTGCCGCTGTGTTTGATAAATTCAGTGAGCGGATATGGTCACTTTGCGGGATGCGCAGACACATATCGGCACGCTCTTTTGCGAATTCTTTTGGCAATCCTGTCGTTTCTCTTCCGAACATAAAGTATAGGTCACGCTCTGTATTGCTGAAATCATGTGTCGTAAATGGCTCATCACTATATGTCTCAATTAAATACACATCGCCATCTTTACTGTACTCGATAAAATCTTCTAAAGAATCATGGTAAACGACATTCACGTGTTCCCAATAATCCAATCCAGCACGCTTCAGCATTTTGTCATCTGTTGAAAAGCCCAATGGACGGATTAAATGTAATGATGTATTCGTTCCAGCACAAGTGCGGGCAATGTTGCCTGTATTTGCTGGGATTTCTGGTTGATATAATACGATATGGTTTGGCACTTTACGATCCTTCTCTCTTAATGATTTAACATTGCCAGTCCTTTTTCAATCTCGGCCAGCACTTCTTCATCCTGCTCTGTATTTCTGGCAGCCAGTAAAATTTCTTCTGCCCCGTCTGTTCCGATTTTTCCGATTGCCCATGCAGCCGTCCCTCTTAATACAGGCCGTTCATCTTTTTGCAATACTTGAATTAAGTCAGGCATTGCCGCTTCTTCTTTAAAGTGGGCAAGCGCTAAAATGGCATTGCGCTGAATCGGCTTTTTACCACGCCATGAGCCGGATACATGTCCAAACTTTGCTTTAAATTCCTTATTGGAAATAGATAAAAGCGGCTGCAGTAACGGTTTTGCGATTTCAGGATCCGGCGTGAATTCATCATGAATCCAGTTTAGCTTTCCTTTATTTTTCGGACACACTGTCTGGCATGTATCACAGCCGTACAAACGGTTTCCGATTTTTGCACGAAACTCATCCGGCAAAAACCCTTTCGTCTGAGTTAAAAAGGCAATGCAACGCTGTGAATTCAGCTGCCCTGGTGCAACGATCGCTCCTGTTGGACATACATCGATACATAAAGTACAGTCACCACATTCGTCTTCCATCGGTGTATCTGGAGCAAACGGGATATTTGTGATGATTTCGCCTAAATAGACGTACGAACCAAATTCAGGTGTAATAATAGAGCAATTTTTGGCACTCCAGCCGATTCCTGCTCGTTCTGCAACCGCACGATCTACCAGTTCCCCGGTATCGACCATCGATTTCACCTTTACATTCGGCACCCGTTCCTGCAGCCAGGCTTCAATGAGCTGCAGACGTTCTCGAACTGCTGTATGATAATCAATCCCCCATGAAGCACGGCAAAAGATGCCGCGACGCTCCCCTTTTTTTCCTTGCGGGGCATCTTGCATGCGTGAAGGATACGCAATGGCAATCGCAATAATACTTTCTGCTTCATCTAATAATTTTAAAGGCTCTGTACGCAGCTCTATATTTGCTTCTTCAAAGCCTGATTGGTATGCTAATTGTTGCTGACGACGTAGACGATTCTTCAATTCATGAAACGGAGCAGCGGTTGTAAATCCGATTTTATCAACACCAATGGATGCTGCATATTTCACTAAATCTTCTTGAAGTTGATGTACTTTCATTTCACATGCTCCTTTCAAATGATACAATAAATATAAATTTATTTTGTATTACATAATTTAGTATTTCTCCCATTAAAAACAATGTAAGAGGTGTTCTACATGAATATTTCAATAAATGAAGCTCTTTTTTCAGTAAATAAACAATTAAAAATTGGCCTTATCCATTATAGCAAAATTATCGTTGAAGAATCTCCTCAAATGATTAAAGGACGTACACAACTTTATCAGGAAAATCTATATTTGGAATTACAGGAAACACCTGTGACAGAGCGAACTGGTATTAAAGAGTGGCGCCAGCTTTGGAAGGCTTTCGGCGGTGATCCGAACCGTTACCGTCACTCTGCGGAAAGTTTAATGCGACGTATCGCTAAACAGCAATATTTAGCACCGTTCCATTCGGCTGTTGATTTAAACAACTTCTTTTCACTGCAGTACGAGATTCCTGTTGGCATATATGATTTAGATGTTATAGATGGGGACGTGGAAATCGGAGTAGGCAATGCGTCGACAGGCTATGAAGGGATCAACGGACGCTTTAATTCATTGGAGAATATCATTCATTCAAAAGATGCGCTCGGCCCATTCGGCAGCCCCTTTGTTGATTCAAAAAGAACGGCAGTAACAGAAGCTACGACAAATGCTCTGCAAATCTTTTATTTACGTCCTTCTCTTAGTGAAAAGGAAGCAACTGAACTATTGAGCAGTGCAGGAAACATGTTTACACAAATTAGCGGTGGCGAATATAAAGTACATATTCTTTCAAAGGAAAATTCAAAAGTTCATATTTAAGGAGTGAAATCGTTTGACTATTAACTTAGCTGAGGCAGTAAAACTGAAAAGTATCATTACGAAAAGAATCCAGGAACGAACAATACAAGTACATTCATTAACACATGCTATTATTGAAAAAGGCGAACAGCCGAAAACACCTGATTATACACTCGAAATGCTTGAAGCAGAGTTAAAAGAGCTTCGTTATGATTCACGTAAACTTGATGCCCTGATCTACCGGGCTAATATCGACAATACTATTGTGTTTAAAGATGAGGAAATGCCTATTGTTGAGGCGATTGAACTTGCGAGCCAATTACGCGCAGAAGCGCAGTTTTGTAAAAACCTTGGTTCAGAAGAGAAAGAAGCATTTTACCATAACTCCGGTGATGCAATGCTTTACCGCGTAGCATTGTATGATCCAATGACATATCGAAACCGTGCAAACGAGCTTGAAAAGGAAGCACATCGCCTTTCCAATTTAATTAATGCCAAAAACTATCAAGTTGAAATCGAATTTGATGACAGCAATTATTTCTAAACCTAGGGCGGTGAGACTCCAAACTGGGTAATAACGAGCGATTATGCTTCGGCATTCCCAACAACTGGTGAAACCAATAACTCTTTACCGTTTACAATGTTACCTTTCACTCATAACCAACCATAGTAAAAGCTAACACAAACTTATAGAGTAATTTTGCTCGCTCGTTATTAAAAGACACCTGCTCACATTTGTGAAAAGGTGTCTTTGCTTTTAATTACATATAATTCTTACTCTACACCCGGTAAAATTCTTAATTCCTTTTCATCTGCATCCAAAATTACATCCACACCTAATGGAATCGCAATATTAGGTTTACAATGGCCAATTTTAAACCCAGCTAACACAGGTTTGTTAAACGGCTTCAAATACCCTTCTATTACCTTCAATACATCTTCATAGTTGTATGTATCATCCGGCATATTAAAGTCTGCTATAACAAAGCCTGATGCAAGCTCCAGCTTTCTTGAAAGACGCAGCTGGTTCAGCATTAAATCAATTTGTTCAATTGTTTCCCCTATGTCTTCAAGAAGTAAAACTTTATTGCGCACATCAATTTCAAATTTAGTTCCTAGCGTACTGACAATACGGTTCAAATTTCCGCCTGTCAATTCGCCGCGTACAACTCCCGGTACAACTGTCGTAAGAGGTGAAATACTTTCCGTATACTGAATTTCAATTGGTTGGAACAGCTGTTGGAACATGTTTTTAGAAAGAGTATCCAGCTCCCCTTTTGGACTGGACATCATCGGACCATGGAATGTCACTAAATTTGCAAACTCGTTTACTTGAGTATGTAAAGCCGTCACATCGGAAAAGCCCCAAATAATTTTCGGATTGTCCTCGATTAATGGGTAACTTATTTTATCGATAATTCTTGAGACCCCATAGCCGCCCGTCACTAAAAAGACTGCCTTCACTTCCGGATCAACAATCATCTGGTGGAAATCTTTAATTCGCTCCTCATCGGAACCTGCCAAATAGCCTTCATATGCCTGTACCGTATTACCAAGCTTATATTTTAAACCAAGCTCTTCTAAAAGCGCTAATTTATCACCTAATGATTCTGTCTTAAGCGGACTGCTTAAATTAACTAATCCTACAGTATCGCCATGCTGTAATCTTGCTGGTCGAATTTTCATGTTAATGACCTCCTTTTACTTCTATCGCTATTGTATCATAGCGTTTTATGTAAAGCGCATTGCAAATTCCATGGGGTTGTCCCTATAATAGATAAAATCATTTTTCCAATATAAGGAGATGTACAATAATGAAATTTCCACCACAGCTACTGCTCATTTTGGCTACTTTATTATGGGGCGGTAACTTTGTAATTGGACGAGCTGTTTCTGGGGATATTCCTCCGATTACTCTTGCTTTTTTACGATGGATTGTCGCCTTTCTCGTGTTTTTCCCTATCGCTTACCAACGTACGAAAAAAGAATGGCCATCACTGAGACAGCATTTGGGTGCCGTCATTGTTTTAGCACTTACAGGAGTTGCTGCGTTTAATACGCTCGTTTATATCGGTTTGCATTATACAACATCCATCAATGCATCATTAATGAATTCATCAACACCGATTATTATATACATACTGAGCTTCATCTTTTTAAAAGAACATTTAACAAAATTTCAACTGCTCGGCACGTTTCTCTCTTTAGCCGGAGTGCTCTTTATTATATCTGGAGGTTCATTACAAAGCCTGCTTTCATTTTCATTCAACAAAGGGGACTTAATCGTATTAGTTGCGGTAGTGTGTTGGAGTGTGTATTCATTACTCATTAAAAAGTACGCTGGGAAATTGCCAGGATACTCTACATTTTTAGTGACGATCGCATTTGGTGCCATTATGTTACTCCCGTTTGCAGTATATGAACAACTTACATCGTCACAAGCAATCGTATGGAACGCTTCGACAATTGGGGCGATTATTTATGTAGGTATCATTGCTTCAATTGTTGCCTTTTTAAGCTGGAACACTGGCGTTGTCTCCTTAGGTGCAAACAAAGCAGGAATCTACCTCAACTTCATTCCATTATTTGCTACAATCTTTGCCGTGCTGTTTTTAAATGAGCAACTCCTGCTTGCTCAAATAATCGGTGGGATCGCTGTTATTGCTGGGGTGTTTATTTCAGCAATAAAATAAAAAGGAGTGCACATTGTATGCACTCCTTTATTTTATTTAACATCTGTATAAATAACGGTAACATCCGGATGGTTGTGCAGAGCGCTTGCAGGGAAGTCTTCTGTTACTATCCCACTGCGCAAACGATCAAAGGCCTCTTGTTTTGATGCACCCGAAATTAATAATACAATTTTTTTAGAACTCAAAATTGTTTTGATACCCATTGTAATGGCATGTGTCGGCACATCAGCAATTGAATCAAAATAAACTTGGTTCGCTTCACGTGTAGACTGTGCAAGCTCTACAATATTTGTACCTAAATCGAAAGGAGTTCCCGGTTCATTAAAACCGATATGTCCATTCACACCAATTCCTAAAAGCTGAATATCAATATTTCCTGCTGCCTTAATCATCGCATCATATTCAGCAGCGGCCTTTTCTAAATTTGATTTATTGCCTGCAGGTAAATTAATATTTTCTTGTTTTATATCGATATGATTAAACAGATGATGATCCATATAATAATGGTAGCTCGATTCATTTGCCGGATTAATACCGATATACTCATCCAGGTTAAAAGACTTGGCCTGTGCAAAAGAGACCTCGCCAGCCTTGTATGCTGCTACCAGCTCTTTATAAAAGCCTTCCGGAGTACCTCCTGTAGCCATTCCAAATACCGTTGCACTATTCTTTTTTAATTGATCTATAAAAATTGTTGCGGCAATTTTACTCATCTCATCATAGTTCGCCGCTTCAATCCATTTAAAATTTGTTGCTACATTCATTTATTTAATTCCCTACTTCCTCACTAAAATACATATTTGTTATTATCTAAATAATAATTGCTACATTTTATCTTCTTTATATTATAATGTTCATTCTATAGTAAATAATTTTAAGAAGCTAGAAAAAAACGTATTACTTCCTATAAAAAAAGTACGTACTGAAGCAAGCCTTATATATATGTAATTTGCATATCTTTCCTTACTTTAAATAAGTAAAACAGAGAAATCAAATAATTTTCTTCAACAATTTTATTATGCTTATACACACAAAAAAGCTGCCATTTTACAATAATGCTTAAACTGGATCATACCTCGCTTAATCGTATCAAGGAGTCTCTTAATGGATTAATACTTGATAATGTTTAATTTAAGACTAAGGAAGTCAATAATGGATTGTTGTTACAATTGTAACGTTATTATAAGAGGGTATTGAAGAAATAGAAATTAGACTATACTCCAATTAAATTAATGAAAGCATATGCAAAAAACCCTCAAAGCCTAATTTAAAGGCTTTAAGGGTTTTTTAATCTGTTGTATTGAACTGATACCGAGTGTGGGACTTGAACCCACACGCCTCGCGGCAACGGATTTTGAGTCCGTCGTGTCTGCCATTCCACCAACTCGGCAAAATAAGGTAAAAAAAAATCGGGTTTTCCGATTTAATAAAATATGGAGGCGGCAACCGGATTTGAACCGGTGATAAAGGTGTTGCAGACCTGTGCCTTACCACTTGGCTATGCCGCCATATTTGGAGCGGAAGACGAGGTTCGAACTCGCGACCCCCACCTTGGCAAGGTGGTGTTCTACCACTGAACTACTTCCGCAAATTAAAAAAATGGCTGGGGTACCTGGATTCGAACCAGGGCATGACGGAATCAAAATCCGTTGCCTTACCGCTTGGCTATACCCCAAATATTTAAATTTTAATATATAATGGGGCGACTGATGGGAATCGAACCCACGAATGCCTGAACCACAATCAGGTGCGTTAACCACTTCGCCACAACCGCCACTATATTATAATTTTAATACTTAAACCTAAATAAAAATGGGGCGACTGATGGGAATCGAACCCACGAATGCCTGAACCACAATCAGGTGCGTTAACCACTTCGCCACAACCGCCACTATATTATTTTAAGTATTTTTAAGTTATTTGGCAGGGGCAGTAGGAATCGAACCCACACTGACGGTTTTGGAGACCGTAGTTCTACCTTTAAACTATGCCCCTATCAAAAGGATGGTGGAGGGGGACGGATTCGAACCGCCGAACCCTAAGGAGCGGATTTACAGTCCGCCGCGTTTAGCCACTTCGCTACCCCTCCAGGTAATGGTGCCGGCGAAAGGAGTCGAACCCTCGACCTACTGATTACAAGTCAGTTGCTCTACCAACTGAGCTACACCGGCAAAAATATGGTGGGTTTGGACGGAATCGAACCGCCGACACTTAGAGCTTCAATCTAATGCTCTACCAACTGAGCTACAAACCCACAATTTAATGTTTTAAAAATGGCGGTCCCGACCGGGATCGAACCGGCGATCTCCTGCGTGACAGGCAGGCATGTTAACCGCTACACCACGGGACCATTTTGGTTGCGGGGGCAGGACTTGAACCTGCGACCTTCGGGTTATGAGCCCGACGAGCTACCACTGCTCCACCCCGCGATAATATTATTTGTTTAATGGTGGAGGATGACGGGCTCGAACCGCCGACCCCCTGCTTGTAAGGCAGGTGCTCTCCCAGCTGAGCTAATCCTCCAACGCTGGATACTACTTATGTATCTTTTTGGTGACCCGTACGGGATTCGAACCCGTGTTACCGCCGTGAAAGGGCGGTGTCTTAACCACTTGACCAACGGGCCTCTAAATTTGCCTGGCGGAGAGTAAGGGATTTGAACCCTTGATGCAGGGTTACCCGCATACACGATTTCCAATCGTGCTCCTTCGGCCACTCGGACAACTCTCCAAGATTTAATGGCTCCGAAGGCAGGACTCGAACCTGCGACCTGCCGGTTAACAGCCGGATGCTCTACCAACTGAGCTACTTCGGAATAATTCTGTAACAGCCTAGCGACGCCCTACTCTCACAGGGGGAAGCCCCCAACTACCATCGGCGCTAAAGAGCTTAACTTCCGTGTTCGGTATGGGAACGGGTGTGACCTCTTTGCTATCATCACTAGACTATTATTCGAAAGACATTATTCATTATATCATACTTTTCTTATTTGTCAAGTATTTTCTATAATAAAATTTCATTCTTTCAAAACTGGATAAACGTTTCATTGAGTTGTGCAATAAAATGTGGTTAAGTCCTCGACCGATTAGTATTCGTCAGCTGCATGCGTCACCGCACTTCCACCTCGAACCTATCTACCTGATCGTCTTTCAGGGGTCTTACTTACTTGCGTAATGGGAAATCTCATCTTGAGGGGGGCTTCATGCTTAGATGCTTTCAGCACTTATCCCGTCCATACATAGCTACCCAGCGATGCCTTTGGCAAGACAACTGGTACACCAGCGGTATGTCCATCCCGGTCCTCTCGTACTAAGGACAGCTCCTCTCAAATTTCCTACGCCCACGACGGATAGGGACCGAACTGTCTCACGACGTTCTGAACCCAGCTCGCGTACCGCTTTAATGGGCGAACAGCCCAACCCTTGGGACCGACTACAGCCCCAGGATGCGATGAGCCGACATCGAGGTGCCAAACCTCCCCGTCGATGTGGACTCTTGGGGGAGATAAGCCTGTTATCCCCGGGGTAGCTTTTATCCGTTGAGCGATGGCCCTTCCATGCGGAACCACCGGATCACTAAGCCCGTCTTTCGACCCTGCTCGACTTGTAGGTCTCGCAGTCAAGCTCCCTTATGCCTTTACACTCTACGAATGATTTCCAACCATTCTGAGGGAACCTTTGGGCGCCTCCGTTACCTTTTAGGAGGCGACCGCCCCAGTCAAACTGTCCGCCTGACACTGTCTCCTACCCCGCTAAGGGGCATGGGTTAGAAGTTCAATACAACCAGGGTAGTATCCCACCGACGCCTCCTTCGAAGCTGGCGCTCCGAGATCTCTGGCTCCTACCTATCCTGTACAAGTTGTACCAAAATTCAATATCAGGCTACAGTAAAGCTCCACGGGGTCTTTCCGTCCTGTCGCGGGTAACCTGCATCTTCACAGGTACTATAATTTCACCGAGTCTCTCGTTGAGACAGTGCCCAGATCGTTACGCCTTTCGTGCGGGTCGGAACTTACCCGACAAGGAATTTCGCTACCTTAGGACCGTTATAGTTACGGCCGCCGTTTACTGGGGCTTCAATTCACAGCTTCGCTTGCGCTAACCGCTCCTCTTAACCTTCCAGCACCGGGCAGGCGTCAGCCCCTATACGTCACCTTACGGTTTTGCAGAGACCTGTGTTTTTGCTAAACAGTCGCCTGGGCCTATTCACTGCGGCTTCTCTAGGCTATGCACCCAAAGAAGCACCCCTTCTCCCGAAGTTACGGGGTCATTTTGCCGAGTTCCTTAACGAGAGTTCTCTCGCACACCTTAGGATTCTCTCCTCGACTACCTGTGTCGGTTTGCGGTACGGGCACCTCTCACCTCGATAGAGGCTTTTCTTGGCAGTGTGAAATCAGGAACTTCGCTCATACGAGCTCGTCATCACAGCTCAACGTTAAAGTATGCGGATTTGCCTACATACACGCCTTACTGCTTGAACACGCGCAACCAACGGCGTGCTTACCCTATCCTACTGCGTCCCCCCATTTCTCAAACGGTGAGGAGGTGGTACAGGAATATCAACCTGTTGTCCATCGCCTACGCCTATCGGCCTCGGCTTAGGTCCCGACTAACCCTGAGCGGACGAGCCTTCCTCAGGAAACCTTAGTCATACGGTGCATGGGATTCTCACCCATGTTTCGCTACTCATACCGGCATTCTCACTTCTAACCGCTCCACCAGTCCTTCCGGTCTGACTTCAACGCTGTTAGAACGCTCTCCTACCACGCATACTCAAAGTATGCATCCACAGCTTCGGTGAATCGTTTAGCCCCGATACATTTTCGGCGCAGCGTCACTCGACCAGTGAGCTATTACGCACTCTTTAAATGATGGCTGCTTCTAAGCCAACATCCTGGTTGTCTAAGCAACGCCACATCCTTTTCCACTTAACGATTACTTGGGGACCTTAGCTGGTGGTCTGGGCTGTTTCCCTCTTGACTACGGATCTTATCACTCGCAGTCTGACTCCCGTGTATAAATATCCGGCATTCGGAGTTTGTCTGAATTCGGTAAAGCGAGATGCCCCCCTAGTCCAAACAGTGCTCTACCTCCGGTATTCTCAATCACGAGGCTAGCCCTAAAGCTATTTCGGAGAGAACCAGCTATCTCCAGGTTCGATTGGAATTTCTCCGCTACCCACACCTCATCCCCGCACTTTTCAACGTGCGTGGGTTCGGGCCTCCAGTGAGTGTTACCTCACCTTCACCCTGGACATGGGTAGATCACCTGGTTTCGGGTCTACGACCACGTACTAATTCGCCCTATTCAGACTCGCTTTCGCTGCGGCTCCGTCTTCTCAACTTAACCTCGCACGTAATCGTAACTCGCCGGTTCATTCTACAAAAGGCACGCTATCACCCATTAACGGGCTCTAACTACTTGTAGGCACACGGTTTCAGGATCTATTTCACTCCCCTTCCGGGGTGCTTTTCACCTTTCCCTCACGGTACTGGTTCACTATCGGTCACTAGGTAGTATTTAGCCTTGGGAGATGGTCCTCCCGGATTCCGACGGAATTTCACGTGTTCCGCCGTACTCAGGATCCACTCTGGAGGGAATGAACTTTTGACTACAGGGCTTTTACCTCGTTTCGCGGACCTTTCCAAGTCGCTTCGTCTAATTCATTCTTTTGTAACTCCGTATAGAGTGTCCTACAACCCCAAAGAGCAAGCTCTTTGGTTTGGGCTCTTCCCGTTTCGCTCGCCGCTACTCAGGGAATCGAATTTTCTTTCTGTTCCTGCAGGTACTTAGATGTTTCAGTTCCCTGCGTCTGTCTTCAACACGCTATGAATTCACGTGAAGATACTATCCGATTAAAGATAGTGGGTTCCCCCATTCGGAAATCCCCGG